>CALDQI010000396.1:0-10369 GCA_937911635.1 uncultured Pseudomonadota bacterium
GCCGGAGCCTGAGCCCGAGCCGGAGCCCGAGCCCGAGCCAGAGCCAGAGCCAGAGCCCGAGCCCGAGCCGGAGCCTGAGCCCGAGCCTGAGCCCGAGCCCGAACCGGAGCCCGAGCTCGGGCTCCGGGTCGAGTTCGAACCCTCGGACTTGAGCGAGGGCCACGGTGATGCCGCAAAGCAACTCAAGGCGGATAGTCGCCCATGACATCGCGCCGCCACAGTACTTGTCCATCCCAGATAACTCGGACTGTCTCTTCGCCTTCCTCGCCGCTTCCTTGTCCGCCTGCTTCTTCTTGCAAAGAGACCAGCAGTGAATTGTCTGTAGTGTTGTATACACCCGGTCCCTCATAGTCGCCGCGCAGCATCACCCGCAATACAAATACATGTGCCCCAGTACCATTGCGCCAAAAGGTGTTGAAATTGGATGCTGCGGATGGAATCTGACAGGTTGGGGTATCAAACAGTAGAGAAAGAGTCTCGACACCAGATGTTTCTATGACAATCGAGTCTGGTTTTGTCGGAGTGGTGTCTTCGACCATCGCTGTGTCTCCAGCAGTGTCAGATTGTTCTTTGTTTCCACAGGCGAATAGGCTGATAAATAAGGGTAAACAAGTCATTTGGGCGTCTCCTCAATAAAAAATGTGTTGAACCGAATATTCAACTTGATAACTTTTATTAGTGTATCCATATCGTGCAGGGTAAAACAAAACAGGGGGATAAAAGATGGAAAGAGTAGCGACCACGATGCGATCAAGAGGAGAATTGATTGATCGAATGCAGCAGAACAATTTGTTTAAAGGTTTGCCATCGGGCGTGTATCAATTCTTAGCGGATCTCTCAGAAGTTTGGTCTTTTGCCCCTACAGAAGTGATCGTTGAACATGGGAAACAGAGTGATACTTATTATCTAATCGTCGAAGGTGAGGCGATTGTGTCATTGAAAGGTGGTCAACAAGTTGCAACACTTCGGCCCGCTGATGGTTTTGGGGAAGTTGGATTGCTCCTCAACACTCCTAGGAGTGCCTCTGTAATAGCAAAATCAGCAGTCAAGGTACTCTGTGTGTCGCAAAGTCAATTCATGCAATGTTTTGCCCGTTTTCCTGAGTTTGGAAAGTTGCTGTCTACTTTGCTGGCACAGCGGTTGTCCGACACGTTAACACAGGTTCCGACAGTGGGTTCTGAGACAGAAATGCCGAGTGCGGAGATATTGAGTCTGCTGCCTCTGCCACTGATTCAAAGACTTCGTGTGCTACCGATTTCTACAGATGAAAATCGTTTGACGGTTGGGTTTGTTGATGACCCACAACCAGAGATTGTAGACCGCATACAGCAATTTTTACCTTCGATGGAAATCCAGGTGTGTTCTATATCGAGTCGGTTTTTCAATCAAGCACTGCAAAGTATCAGTGGTATTGGTGAAGAAGAAGAGGAGTCATCCTCTGAGGAACAGGGTCCAGGAATGCCGTCTAAGCTCCGAACATTGCTCAATCGGATGGTTTCAGAAGGCGCCTCTGACTTACACCTTTCGGCGAAGCGCAAACCCCATTGGCGCATTGATGGTGTGATGAAATCGATGAAGGATGTAGCCAAAACGGGTACGAATGAGGTGCTTGAACTGTTAAAACCGACGATGCGAGCCCAATCGATAGAGGACTTTGAAGTCCGTAATGAGACAGACTTTGCAATTGCCTTAGAGCATCATGCACGCTTTCGCGTCAACCTATTTAGGGACAACAATGGCATATCGGCAGTGCTCCGACTCATCCCCAATCGAATCATGACCGTGGGTCAGCTCGGACTTCCCAAGGTGGTTCTAGAATTGGCTCAGCAACCAAAGGGGCTAGTCTTGGTAACTGGAGCAACGGGTTCCGGTAAGTCAACAACCCTTGCGGCGATGGTTGATTATCTAAATAGAACTCAATCCATTCACATTATCACACTTGAAGATCCGATTGAATTTGTTCATGAATCGCACCAAGCGCTTGTCAATCAACGAGAGGTGGGGACTCATACAGATACCTTTAAATCCGCACTGAGATCCGCTCTTCGTCAAGACCCCGATGTCGTACTCGTAGGGGAGTTGAGAGATCAAGAAACGGTCCAGTTGGCACTAGAAGTCGCCAACACTGGACATTTGGTGTTTGGAACCTTGCATACGATGAATGCGATCTCCTCGATCGATCGCATTGTAGATATTTTTCCTGCGGATCAACAGAATCAAATTCGGTCGTCTCTGTCTGAGGTTTTGAGGGGGGTTATCTCACAAACTCTTTGTAAGAAACGCACGGGTGGTCGTGTAGCAGCTCTAGAAGTGCTGGTGGTCAATCAGGCTGTTTCTGGACAGATTCGAACGGGTAAGTCCACGCAGATTGAATCCACCATGCAAACAGGAAAAGGTCTGGGGAACCGATTGCTGAGAGAGGCTCTTGCCGAATTGGTTCGAACAAATGTCATTACATATGAAGAAGGCTTGAAACGTTCGATTGACAAAGCCCTCTTCACTAGGATAATTGGTAAACGATAAGAACTGCGAGAGCAACTCGACATGTACAACGCGCAGTTTGGAGGCACAGATGCCAGAGAGCAAACCATTTAAAGTTCATCGCCGTTTTGACCGTATCGCTCGTTTGACCGGCGTGAATGGATTAGAATCGTTGCATGATGCACACGTCATGGTCATCGGACTGGGTGGTGTAGGGTCCTATGCTGCCGAAGGGCTTGCTCGGTCAGGAGTGGGGAGATTGTCATTGGTTGATTTTGACATGGTTTGTGTCACCAATTCGAACCGTCAGATTCAAGCGATAAAAGGTAAGGTTGGAAAACTTAAAGCCAATGTTTTGGCAGAGAGACTGCAGACCATCAATCCGAAAGCTACCATCAAAGCGATTCCACTTTTTTATGATAAGCGCACCTCGGATTTGCTCCTAAAAGGCAAAAACAAGCCCGACTTCGTGGTAGACGCGATTGACAATGTGACTGCCAAATGCCACCTCATCAATGCCTGTCGAGAGTTGGATATTCCGCTTGTAGTGTCTACAGGTGCGTCTGGTCGATGGGATCCTACGCAGATTGAAACGGCTGATCTAACCAAAACCAAGGTGGATCCATTGGCGGCAACGGTTCGTAAAATTCTTCGTAAGCAATATGATTTTCCGCGAAATGGCAAGTGGCACATTCCAGCGGTGTACTCAGCTGAGCCCCTCCAAGCACCCGTCGTTCTTCCGTATGATAGAAATGGCGACTTTCAGTGTGTTTGTCCAAGTGGTGAAAATACCTACCACAACTGCGAGGAGCGGAACGTGATTTGGGGAACAGCCGGGTTTGTGACTAGTGTCTTTGGTATGACCTGTGCCAGCGTAGTGGTGCGAGAACTGGTGAATCGTTGAGCGATGAGTCTCGTCTCTATGCAGAGGTACACACTTCTGGGGAGAAGATCTATCTCCCGCTGGATGAGATTGAACATCGATTGAAACTCGGGCAGATTGGTCTGGATGCCCACATCGATTGTCCCAGTTTGACGGGGCAAACGCCCAAACCCATTTGGATGATAGAGAGACTTGCTCACTGTGCTGATACTCCAGAAGCTCGAATGATGGAGCATATGCGTTCCAATCGGACACCATGGGTTGCACTTCTGGGACTTTTTTGTATTGTGTTGGGGGGAGTGTTGCAGCAGCGAGGGTGGATATCCATCCGTGAAACCGGTGTGGGGTGGGCGTCTATAACACTTCAGGATCGTTGGTGGTCTCCTTGGACGTATTGGCTGTCCCATTTAGACAGGATGCATTGGGTGGGGAATGGTGTGCTCTATTATTTCTGTGCACAGAGAGTCGAGCGGATTGTGGGTTCTCAATCTTTGATTCATCATCTGTCCATAGTCTTGTTGGGTTCTGCCTTGGCAATTTGGATTTGGGAATCGGGTACGGTGATCGGCGCTTCTACCCTTGTGTTTGGATTGTGGGCGATGCAGGTGGGGTGGGGATTTCGATTGGCTCACAGTCTCCCCTCGAAAATGCAAGCTCACTACGGGTGGGGCAATTTTTTGGTTTTTGTACCGGCATTGGTTCTCAATGTTCTATCAACCGAAGTATCTCACGTTGCTCACTGGGCTGCGATGGGGATTGGTGGTGGGCTGGCAGCCTGGTCGACGCCATTCACCAGTCGTCCGATCATTCAACGGTCTATGGGTATATGGCTGAAGATATTGGGTGTGCACGTGCTGGGTATTTGCGTGTTCTTGTACTTGATGCAACATTCGCTGACGTATTCTGAACGTCACTCTTCTGATGCGGGATTTTCTTTGCCCATACCAGACCGTTTTGACTCGACAAGTTTGTGCAATCGGCCTGCTTGGAAGAGTGAAGGAATGACAGTGTACTCTACCGGTCGATGGATATATGCATCCTCAAAGGATTCGAAGTCGACTTTGGTAACAGCTGCTTGGCACGATTGTGAGGTGGATCAGATTACCTGTACTGAGCAGGGAACCCGTGCATTAACTTCATACGGTGACTTTCAATTGTATCCAGATACAGAATGGCAAATGGTCTCTTGTTATGGCGACATAGATGTATCGGAACGGGTTGTGCAAAGGGGCAAGTTGCTTCTACGAGTTGGATGCGTCCACGAAACTCCAGAAACATATGAATTGTGTGAGGAGTGGTTGTCACTCGTCGCTATCGAAGAGACTCTTCAAGAAAAACGACAGTTTTTAGAGTGGAAAGACAATGATCAACGTGGGGATAGAACGTTAAATTATGCAGATCAACTGAGTAGTGTTGGGCGCATAGAAGAGGCTGATGCATTACTGGTGGAAGTGGAGTCTAGGTTTGACGGGTATCAGTGGAGAGGGACCGAAAAGCGTTTGAGGCTACATTTGCAGCATTCCTATGACTGGAGTCGAGAGAAAGAGTGGCTTACGAGCCGTGCACAGTCGATCCCAGTCGATGAGATAACCGTTCTTCGTTTGGTGGTGTTGTTGTCCAATGAACGAGGGTGGTGTGAGATTGGGAGACAGGCATGGAATCGTTGGCGAGTGTTGATGCCGACTGGTTTGGATGACATTGAGGGACTGGTCAAACAGTGTGATGGGGACTAGGTATAGGCTCACATCAATCCTATGAGAAATTATGAGCGCCTTTCAACGTCTATATTCTTTGGCAAAGCAAGAATCCACATCTCTATTGTGGGGAACGCTGTTTCTATTGATCGCATCGGGACTCAATTTGACCTATCCGATGCTCATAGGCAAGCTGATCGACTCGGTTAAAGACGGTGGCGGCCAAGAGGCGGTGAATCAATACGCAATTTGGATGATCGGCATCTTTATTTTGGTGGGGGTGTCCACATTTTTTCGATCGTACCTTTTTACGGTGGCTGGCGAACGGATTGTGACAAGACTCCAAGAACGGCTGTTTCAACAGGTTCTATCTCAAGAGATCGGTTTTTTTGATCATCGAAGAACCGGTGAACTACTCAATCGGTTGACATCTGATGCCACCGTGCTTCAAAAGGCAGTGACTGTAAATGTGTCGATGGGTCTAAGATTTGCCTTGTCGGGGGTGGGAGCCATCGCCATTTTGATTTGGACGTCTTGGAAGCTGGCATTGTTGATGCTTGCCGTCGTACCAATCATTGCCATTGGTGCAGGTTGGTACGGACGAATACTTCGAAAGATCTCTCGATCAGTCCAAGATGCCTTCGCGGAAGCAAATTCGATAGCTGAAGAGAGCATCGGGGGAATTCGTACGGTGCGATCGTTTGCTCGAGAGGCTCATGAGCATGAACGGTACACTGCTGGAATTGAAACCGCATTTCAACTGGCGAAGAAGAGAGCATGGGTGGGGGCTTGGTTCTCTGGACTCATTTCCTTTGCTGGATATGGATCGATAGTTGCTGTCCTTTGGTATGGAGGTCATCTGTTGGCCAGTGGTGATATGGACTTTGGTGAGTTGACATCCTTTATGCTCTATACGTTTACAGTTGCATTTTCACTTGGGGCTTTGAGTGGATTGTATGAAGATTTTGCGAAGGCGATCGGTGCGAGTGATCGTGTCTTTGAATTGCTCGAACGTGAATCAGAGCAACCTGATGGGACAGAGGTCGTGAAAGAGCCGAAGGGTAAACTGGAGTTTCAAGATGTGGTATTCAGTTATCCAACCAGACCAGAAGCCCAGGTTTTGAACGGCGTATCTTTTTCGATTGAACCCAATCAAGTGGTGGCACTCGTGGGTCCTTCGGGCGGTGGAAAATCAACAGTGGCGGCCCTGATCAGTCGGTTTTATGACGTTCAATGTGGAAACATCAATCTGGATGGTCTTTCGTTATCTCAGATCAATATGAATTGGCTCAGAGAGCATGTGGCCGTTGTTCGTCAAGAACCGATTCTATTTGCAGCCAGCATTTTGGACAACATTCGCTATGGTAAACTCAGCGCGACCGAAGATGAGGTCATTGCAGCGGCGAAAGCTGCGAATGCCCATGAGTTTGTATCTGCATTTCCAGAAGCCTACGAGACGTTGGTTGGGGAAAGAGGAGTTCGGCTCAGTGGTGGACAAAAGCAAAGAATCGCCATCGCAAGAGCCATTTTGAAAGATCCGGTAATTCTCATTTTGGACGAGGCGACATCGGCTTTGGATGTCGAGAGTGAACACCTTGTGCAAGAGGCCTTAGAGAGACTGATGGAGAATCGTTCATCGTTGGTGATCGCTCATCGATTGAGCACGATTCAGCATGCGGATCGAGTTGTGGTTCTCTCCGAAGGGCGAGTCGTAGAAGAAGGCGTTCACGGTGATCTGCTTGCACAGGAAGGGTTGTACCATCGCCTTGTGCACAAGCAATTTGTCGGGTGAGTCATCCGTGGTTACCGTCCGAAGTTTGGATATAGAACTGTTTGTGTTGGTGTATTCCTTCACAATTGAGATACAAAGAGACAAGAAACCAACAAATGGAGATCCATGTGCAGCAGGAGTTTGGATTTGACGATCCCACATTTGGAGTAGAATCAGCCATTCGGATGCTCAATTCTCAGATGGCGTTTCTGGGTATGATGTGGCTGGAAGGTGAGGTGAGTGAGTTTAAAGCCTACCGGGGAGTCAATTGGTACTATACCCTGAAAGACTTTCACAACATGAAAGCGACCCTTCGATGTGCGATGTTTCAGAAACACACGAAGGGCAGTCGCAAGCCGAATGTTGGTGATAGAGTACTGATCAAAGGAGAGTTCAAGCTCAAAAATGGGAATGTACAGTTTGTTGTTTACAAGCTTCAAAAGATGGAGAGTCGTGGCGCCCATGAAATTCGATTGGAAGAATTGAAGAAGCAACTCAAAGCAGAGGGACTCTTTGATGAAGCCCGAAAGCGAGAGCTGCCTGAGTTTCCGAGGCGCATTGGAATTGTGACCAGTAAAGAATCTGCAGCATTACAAGATGTTCTTAAAGTGCTTAGAGACAGACTGCCAACGGCGATGCCATTGTTGTCAGATACGATGACGGAGGGCTCTCAAGCGGCACCGGAAATCTTACGAGCCTTACGATTGCTGCAAATCGGTGGTGATTGTGATGTCATTATTGTGACTCGTGGTGGAGGTTCACGGGAGTCCCTCATGGGATTCAATGATGAAGCAGTCGTTCGAGCGATTGCGAATTGTACTGTTCCAGTCGTTTGTGCTATCGGTCATGAGACGGACTATACGTTGTCTGAATTGGTCGCGGATTTAAGAGCCAGTACCCCAACCAAGGCCGCTTTGGAAGTGGCGGCTGTTTCTGAAGAGGATATTGGACATAGACTTCGGTTTATTCGTCAACGTTTGCAAAGGATTGTATTGCAGCGGATTCAGCATCAGCGCCAGATTTTAGAGCTTATTCAGCTCAAACCACCCCAGCAATTATTGGCGTCCCAGCGCCAGCGGCTCGAGCATATTCAACAGCATATTCGTCAACAGGTTCAACATCGATTTGACAGACAGAGGCAGTCTTTGGACGCCTTAAATGAGCGATTGCAGGCTTTGTCGCCACAGCACATTTTGCAGAAGGGGTTTTCTGTTGCCCTTAAGAACGGTTCTGTGATCACCAACTCTGCACAGGTTCAAAAGGGAGACCGATTGGTGATTCAACTGGCAGAAGGTAGTATTGAAGTGCAAGTGGTGTCTCCATCCTCATCGTCAAGGATGGAGGGTACTTCTCCGGAGTCTGATACAAGTGTGCCTGTAGAAACCCAGCTGTCTCTTTTTGAGTAAGACATCGTTCAAGGTTGGTTCTAAGATGGCTCTACGATATCTGTAACGCCTGTCGATTATCGAAAGTACAACGCTTGATGATCGGCTGATACTTGTCCAGTACCGGAGTTCGCAACTGCGCGGTTCCGTAAGTCATGAGTGGTGAAGTAACTTGTGGCGTGCACACGACCACCAGCACCACCACTGCCACTGTTTGGTTCAGCCCCAATCCACCAACCACCACCGCGCCACCACTGATACAGTGGAGCATTGTAGTTGTAGGTGTATCCAGATGTTGAAGCGATGCTCAAATTGGGATCGATGGCCTGTCCGCACACATGCCCATACGCAGAACAGCTACTGCTAAACTCGAGCTGTTTATTCAACGTAAAATAGCCAAAAGCACCATTTGTCTCAAAACCTTCGTAGATGATGTATTCAGTGCTTCCCAGATCGTACACAAGGATCTCATCGGCAAAGGCAGCCTCGATGAGTGGCATTTTTCCTTTGCAGTTTACGGCTGTCGAAATACTGGAGCAGTAATTGTTGTCGACGATGACCTGAGTTTCATCATCATTTCGAATTACGGAGATGAGACTCCATCCTCCGCCATCTGTCGTCATATCACAATAGATTTCATGTGAACCACTCCCATCGGGGTCAACCCAATAGACTCCATCAGATGCACTTGGGTTTTGGGTGATAATATCGAGACAGTTGTCTGCGGCACAAGTCGTATCCAATCCATAAAATGTGTCATCATCATCGATGAATCCATTGCAATCGTTGTCTACTCCATCACAGACGTCGTTGGCACTGTGATTGGAAGAACTGTCTGTATCATCGCAATCATCCCCACCTATAATACCTAGGCTACCGTTCCAGTTCGAACCACTGATAGAGCATTCGACATATCCATCGCCATCGTCATCCATTTCTTCAGGGGGTAAGACATTGTTCAGACAGTTATTGATAAAACCATCACAAATTTCAGTTGCATTTGGGTAGGATACCCCATTGCTGTCATCGCAGTCTGTATCATCCAAGACATATCCATTTGGTGGAGGGACACAAACCGTAAATCCAGTGGCAGCATCACCAAATCCATCACTGTCGTTGTCAAAATACCAAGTGAGTTCCTCATGATGGTTGTTGTCTGTATCATCGCAGTCATCCCCGCCAACAACAGAAGAGGACCCAGTCCAACCGTTTGAGTCTATAGAGCATTCAACATATCCATCACCGTCATCGTCGGTTTCATTGGATGGTAGAGTTGTGGTGTTGCAGTCATTGACAATACCGTCACACAGTTCAGGTGCACCAGTGTAAATAGAGGCATTCCCATCATCGCAGTCCCCATTTTGTGAAACATATCCAGTGGGTTGAAAGCAGCCGACTTGGCTTTGGGTATCCAGTCCGTATCCATCCCCATCGTCATCCAGATACCATGTAGTGGCATCGATTGCGCTTGCTTCATCGCTCACACCGTCACAATTGTTGTCGATGCTGTCTCCGCAAACCTCATCTGCTCCGGGATTGCTTTGAGAGTCGGCATCATCACAATCTCCACCCATTAAGGACAATCCTTCCGTCAGTTCACACGCCTCAATGGTCGTTGTATCTCCATAGCCATCCAGATCTGCATCGACATAAAACAACGTGAGCAAATCCTCGTCACTGACGCCGTTGCAGTTGTTGTCCAAGCCATCACAGATTTCTTCGGAATTTGGAAAGATCGTTGCATTATCATCATCGCAATCGCCCGATTGTGCGACATATCCATCCTCGGGTAAGCACGTTTCTGCGATTTGACTGTCATCACCGAATCCGTCTCCATCTGCATCCAGATACCATTCACTTGGGATGTTCTCATCGATGTCGCCGTTGCAATCGTTGTCCACGCCATCGCAAACCTCAGCACTGATTTGGTCAGCGGTTGAGCAGGCAAGGCTCAGGAGGTCATCGCCGCACACCACGGTACCGCCGTAGCAGGCACCGGTTCCGCAACCATCCCCTTTGACGAGATCAGGGGTACCGTTGGCGTCGGTGAACGTTACGGTTCCGTTGGCGCCATAGTTTTCATCAATTTCGCCATTGCAGTCGTTGTCGATGTCATCGCACGAAGCCTCAAGGCTTTCGAAGCCCGCATTGGCTG
>CALDQI010000397.1:0-10371 GCA_937911635.1 uncultured Pseudomonadota bacterium
ATTTAGCTGTTTATGAAACAGAACCAGTAGAAAGTTTGTTAGATATATTTTGGGAAACTTCAACATCAGGTTTAATTTCTGATTTAAACAACGCTGTAATAGACGCTGCATCTGGTGGAGCTAGTTTAAGTGGTTTAAATCCTAGTCCTTTTACAGAGGCCTTACCAAATGGCGGTGAAATATTTGCAGCTCCTTTTAGTAAAATGTCTTCGGCAGACATGATGACGTTGCCATTTACAGGCTTCATGGCAGCTTGAGAGATGGTGTGTAAGCCCAATGAGGATTCGTTATCTCCCCATTTCTCAAAACCAGTTCCCGATGGTAATACCAAGGCATTTTCTGGGATCCCATCGTTCATCTCGTTTGCAAACACGACAAGATTTTTGACTTCACCGAGCATTTTTTTGATGTCTGACGATTCAGCAAATACATACCCGAGGTCTAAATCATCAATGAATAAAGTACCACCTTTCGCACCTTTGACCGCTTTCAATACGGACTCAGATGATGACATGAACTCAAATGAGTTTTTCAGACCGAAGTGTACACTGGTACCGATGTTTCCAGACACTTCATTGAGTAGGAGCACAGCCAGACTTAAAGTCCCTGCATTTCCAGAAGCCTCAATCCCTCCAGGAAGTGAAACAGACGATTTCGCGGCAAGTTCTTCAACCAACGTATCGACAAATTCTTTTTTCGCACCGGATACTTTGAGTAATGCCTCTGCATCAATACTTGAGAGCATCGATTTTGCTGGACCGTTGTATCCGCGTTTGTCCGCTACCATTTTGGCTAGAGCATAGGCTAAGTGAGATTCTGTCCCGGCATTGATACTGATGTGAATATCTGTATTGGTGTTCGTTAGACCGATTCGAGGCCCGATACTGTACATCTTGGTAAGGAAACCACCATTGTTGGGGTCTTTGGCGTGAGCCCACCCTTGTGAAAGTTGGACGCTCCCTTCAGCACTCAGAAAGTCCATCCCGAAGTTGACAATCGTCTGAGCATCATGGAGTTTAAATGTTGGTACACCGTCGATGCCAAAAGCAGAAGCTGTTGCACTGTACATTGACCGACTCATCATCTCGTCCCAATACAATACCTTTCCGCCGAGTGCTTCTACGACGAACTGTTTCACCAACGCATTCATTGCTCCCGATCTTGGTCTGCCGATCCACGTTACAGGACCTGTAGTGACTTTAGCGACATTTGCAAGTGCCTCGGTCCAGCTGACTTTTGAGTTGCCTTTAACGGGTTGGGGGAGTCGATCTGGCGAATAGGTTTCCTGTAAGCCTGTGATACCTTGAAAGCATACCTGTCCTTTAGATAAAGGGTGCGCTCTATTCCCTTCAACATTGATGATACGTCCTTCTCTATTGACAGCCATTAATCCACAGCCTTCCGAACACTGATTGCAGCTAGTAGTGATTAAGGAAGAGTTTCCAGGCTCAATTTCTTCAGGTTGTGAAATATATGGGTACGCATGTTCGATGGGGACCATCGGGTCCCAAGATACAGGGTCTGCACTACACGCAGCGGCTGTTGCCGTTGAACCCAAGCCAATGGCTCTTAAGAACTCTCTACGGTTAATTTTCATCATGGTATTCAACCTCTAGATAGGATAAATTCGTTTTCTTCTCTTTCGTTTACTTGTGGCCGTTTACTTGTGACACGTGTAGCAGTCTTTGATTTCTGCTCTACGAAGTTCTGCTTCAGCACACGTGGTTTCACCTTCTGCCAACTCAGCGCAATGATTTTCTTGGATAGAAGGGTGACTTTCGTGACAGTTCAAGCACCAGCCCATGGTCAACTCGCTCACACGATATGCGACGGTCATCGTATCCTGAACTTCACCGTGACACTCTTGACACTCAAGACCAGCCTTGACGTGACGCTTGTGTGTAAAATGCACAAAGTCAGGCAAGTCGTGTACCTTTTGCCAAGGGATTGGTTGTTGTTCAATCTTGGTTCCGTCTTCATCAATGGCGGCTTCTAAGAATTCCGCAGTCAAGTCTTGACCCTTCGCTTTACTAACCAAAGCCGCAGCTTCATCAGCGCCATAGTTGTATGACAGCAGCTTGTACAACTCAGGTCGTCCAGTTGGGTCAACTTTAAGCTGTCCATTTGGACTGAGACCGTGGCAGTTCATACAGATCTGTGTTGAAGGAATACCCGCATGGATAGAACGTTTTGCGTATGTGTGACAGTACTGACATTCAATCTTCAACTCTCCAGCATGCAACATGTGGGAGTAAGCGATGGGTTGATCGAGTACTTCGCTTTCATCCACCGCACCATACGCCACATGTTCATTGGCAATGTCCCTGTCAGGATCACTGAAAATGGGCACGGGAGGTGGTACTAAGTATTTTAACGCACGAGGGAACACATCATTGTCGTACTCATCTTGAGCACTGTCCCCATCATCTGCAGAAACATTGTTGGTGGTAATACCGTAGGCTGCCAGAGCAACCAATGGTAGACCGAAGGCAATAATTTTATGAATGTTGCGCATGCATCATCTCCAGAAAACTGAAAGAGTCTTCAATCGAATAATAGGTGCAATTTCTTAATGGATTTGCGTTCTCAATTCAACACATTGAGACAAATCGTGAAGAATATGCTCCTTTTTTCATTGATTTGACTTGTTTATAGTTACCAAATTGTGATCCAAAGAAATTAAAATGTTGTAAAAACTTACTCATTGGTGTACCCTCCTAGGCCATCAAGAAACGAATACACATTTATCTTAACGATGTTACGGTGGTGTACACCACTCTTCACAACGGTAAAATTATGCACATAACTGGCGGGAAATTGCGTAAACGGTCAGTGGAAATAGTCGAGCAAAAGGGGGTTCGACCAACTTCGAGTAAGGTTCGAGGAGCCATTTTTTCAATGATTGGACAAGATTTAACGGGGGTATCCTTTTTGGACGCATTTGGTGGCTCTGGAATCATGGGGATGGAAGCGTGGTCTAGAAACGCAGGTCCCGTTCTGATAACTGAAAAAAGTCCCCGTGCAGTACAGCAAATACGGAAACAAGTAGAGACCTTTAAGGCTTCAATCTCTTTACAATGTTGCGATGCTCTCAAAGGGATGAAAGGGGACTGGGATATTGTATTTTTAGACCCTCCATATCGATTTGATATTCATCCATATTTGGAAAAAGCCTTACAAGTTGCTGCATGGACTGTGATTGCAGAAACCTCTGTGACATCGCCAATTGACTTTTCCAAGCTGCAGGATGCAATCGAGAAAAAAGATTGGAAACTGTGGAAGCAAAAGCATTATGGTGCATCGATGATTACGATTTTTCAGCGCAACACTTCTGCATAGGATGAGGTCTCTCGCCCGTTCTCAACCAAAACAGGAAGTCATCGAGTATTTCTCGGTGGTCAAAAGCGAGTGAGGGTAGAGATTCCACGTTGAAAAATTGTGCTTGCTGGGCATCATCTCCAGCCGTAGGTGTGATGAGAGAATCGCTCAAGACTTCTGCTGTAAAAACAACAGACAGATTGTGTTGCCGACTATCTCTAGAAGGATTGGAATATACATACAACAGCCCGTTTAAGGTTACATCGAGTCCAGTTTCCTCTTCGACTTCTCGGATTGCTGCTGTTTCTACCATTTCCCATTCATCGACGAATCCGCCGGGCAGTGCCCAACCATGAGGCGGGTTGGCTCGTTCGATTAGTAAGACTTCTAGTCTGTGAGCAGAAGTGTTTTGACGATAAACGACAACATCGACGGTGGGTGTGGGGTTTCGATATTCCAATGGTAACTCCGTGTGGCGATACGATAAGGCGCTAAGAACCTTCAGGTACTCAGTGGAGTTTAATGAACCAAGTTTGTACAGAACGGGATTGTGAAATCACCGCTCATGATGTCATCCCCAAAAGATAAGTCGAAGGTTCCACTAGCCCAATCCCCATCGACATCTGTCACAGTCAACAGTCCGTCGGTTGAGGTTGTAACTTCAAAGGCTTCACCATTGATGTCTAAAAAGGATGATCGAATAGGGGCTTCACCACCCGTAGAGTACGTTCCCATAACGACATCAGAATCATTGAAATTAATTTGAAGGGCTTCTAGATCTCGTTGGTATGGAGCCTCTCCATTGCGGTAGATTTTGTCCAGCCAGTAGGTTTCTTTACAGTCAATCTCGATCGAGAAGAATGCAATGTATGGACCACCATAAAATGCGGTTACAGGGGTAAAGGAATTTCCTTCGATTGAACCAGTTACTTCCATAATTGTTGGATTGCATCCAAGCATCATCGCGAGCCACAACATAGACACCTCATATTGGTTTTGGTTAGGTTTTGACACCGTAACCGTTTCAAATATCAAAAAGCAAGACGCTGGAGAAAGCATAATGAGTACATCGCATCCCTTTTCATCGTTGCCGCACCGTCGAGGTCAAATTTATCTGGAGTGGATATCCAATCGAGAAACCGTCTTGTGGTTGGACAATCCAGAAGCTCGAAATGCCATGTCTATTGCTATGATGCATCAGTTAGAAGACGTCGTACTAGAGTTAGAGGAAAAGCAGCCAAACGTTGTTGTTATTCGAGGTAAAAACAATCATTTCTGTGCAGGAGGTGATCTTGATGATGTCAAAGAGTATTTGCTCGGTCCAGATGTGGGAAGTGCAATGTGTTCTTGGATGACCGATTTGACTACTAGGATTCGTCGTTTACCGTCCTATATTATTGTAGTTTTAGAGGGCGCGGCCATCGGTGGTGGGGCAGAGTTGTTGACATTGGGAGATTGGATCATTGCTGACAAGAAGAGCAAGATTGGTTTTGTACAAGCGAGACTCGGTGTAACGACAGGCTGGGGCGGTGGATCTCGGTTGATTGAGCGAATTGGAAAGGTGAAGGCGACTCAATTGCTAGCAATGAGTACAATTGTTTCTGTCAATTCTGCACTTGACATGGGACTGATTGATGCTGTAACGAATTCTATAGACGATTTGTTAGAAGAAAAGATGCGTCGATTGATGAAACAACCATCTCATACCTTTACAAGATTGATGACATGGTTACATCACGAGAATGAACAACAACTGGAACATCAAACATTTTCTTCAACGTGGGGGTCTGCTGAACATCGGTCTGCCCTTGGTCTATCTGATGGGCTGTCCAAAACCGACCCCTGAACCATCTATGCCGGTGTCCGACCACCCGTTGAGAAGCATTGCAGAACCTCTTGAGTTACAATCGGGTCAAACGGGTCTCATCGAAAATGGGGTCTACATTGATTCGACCAAACTCTTTTCTCTACACGTTCCAGAAGACTGGGTTGTGGAAGGGGGGAATCCTTTTGGTGAACGTAGACTGTTCATGCGTCATAGAGTGGAAGAATATCATGTTGAAATATGGCGTGTTCCAGGAACTCAGTATCGTCCAGTTCCGAGAGAAGATTGTTTATGGGCATTTGTTGACCGAGGATTGTACTCAGATTGGTCTGAGAATAGAACGGTCAATGTAGCTACATGTTACCCAATCACAGATTCTCATTCTGTGATTTTCGTATATTTGAAGCACTGGAAAGGGGCTACGTGGCAGATGGAGGGCCATGTGTCCTTAGATGTTTTGGTCGAAGGAGAGCGAGAAACGCGGGATTTAATTCAAAGCGTCAAGTGGAGCGTCGACGTACCAGGCCAAACATCAGAAGGCCCATGAGAATCGCAAGTTTTGGAGTGGTGCGACCATTGCTCGAGCACCCTTCTTCGCACCCAGCATCACCGTCCTCACCACATCCAGTGCCCGTAGTGTATGGGACAACACCAATAGAGGCAAAGGCGCCTAAGTCAGCGGTGTTTTGACCAGTACCAGCAAACTCCAGATCTGACAATCCGACTCCATTAATCGCGGGCAACGTAAATGCCAAATCACCAATCAAAGATTCAATGTCTATCAGTCCCAAGATGGTGTCGAACTGATCAATGAAGCTGTCCATAATTAACTCATCCGAATCCGGAAGGAACTCGTTGTAAGACAGTGATGGATCCACGCGGTCTCCATTCAAGTCAATGTCAACAGCTAAGTCACCAGTTTGTGTGTTGAAGGGAATGTTGATTCCGACATCCGTATTGATGCCCAGCGTCAAGATACGAGTTTGACGGCCGTCAATTTCTGCAAAGAAGTCCAAACCCAAGTCTTCAACATCTATTGCCGCATCTGATGCTGTGGTCATATTGAGTTCCAGTGGAACAGCAGGTTTGGTCTGAATAATCAGAGGAGAGGTCTCCGGAAACAAATCAACGAACGCATCTCCTGTAATTAAGTTTAAGATGCTCGTGTCAATTGGAAAGGTACTGGCATCGATGGTTTGACACAAGACCCCTGATCGCCACGCGCTGTACAATATTTGATTTGCAAAGTCATCATCAATCGTTACCAATACATCCCCACTGACTCCGGGTGGTTTGTACCCGATGTTTCGAAGCGTCGTGGGGGTGGCAAGGGAACCGTTGGGATCAAATGCACTGATACAGTCTGCGCCCGCCCCTGTGGTCGCAGAACCATTCATTTGAACTCGGAGTCCTTCAGGTTTGATGGTGATATCGTCTGGATTCAGAGCCACATCGAGTGTGGATCCTTCAAATTCTATCGACTCTTGAATGCTGAGTTGATTAAACGCATCTTCAATCGTTTCTTCTAGCGTAGGCACAAGTTCCACGACGAGTTCTTCTATGGTCGGCTCTACAATGCTAAGAATAAGGTCAAAGACAGACAACCCAAAGAAATTTAGGACGCTTTCAAATGTACTGAGTGCACAGTTTTCTACATTAATATCATCACTGGTAAGATCGTAATTGTAAGAAAAGTTCTCGAAGGAAGCGTTCAGTTCATTCACTCCATCTCCATCTAAATCCGCGACACTCATCATTATTTGTGCGGCAATATCTACTTGGAACGGATCAACATAAGCCTCACAATTGTATTCAATACACAATGAAAGCATATAGTCGAGTAAGAATGGATTGACGGCATCGTTGATGTTGACTTCCAAAGCGACACCAAAGTCTAAGAACCCTTCTTTGGGAATGATATCTGCATCGGCAACAGAAATACCGATATTCAAATCTGATATGTCAAACCAAATATCATCCCAGCATGAACCACCCCTTGAAATATCTTCACTTACATCGTCAACAGGTAGGTCCATAGGGATAAGAGCAGGAATGATCTCAACGACTCTCGCAAATCCATCTGGAGGGATGTCGACCACAATGGCATTTTCTATCTCTGCATCTGGAGGGTTGACGCCAGCGTCTGCTGTCAGTCCAAAGAGCGTAAGTGCGAACATCATGTTGGGCTCCTCAATAGGCGATGATAAAACATCATAGCATGTTTAGCAACAACCCTTCAAATCGATTCAGACAATGCTTCAATCAATCCTAGAAATTATAGGATCCATGTATCCAATCTCGAGATTGGTTTGTGTCTAATCTCTTCAACGGGAATAAAGTGACCGCCAACCGCATGAATGGCTCTCGAATCTGTTCGCAACCCATCTCCGATTAAATATGTCTGACTTCCGGGAACTCCAAGCTGTGACATAAGGTGGTAACATCCATCTGGAAGAGGTTTTAAACATCCTGAATGCATCCCAATGGCAATGTGATGTAGGTTTGTCTGTTCAAACCATTCGTTCAGAAGCGGTTGAGAAAAGTCTGAGAATATGGCGAGCCAATATCCGTTGGATTGAATGTACTCAATGAGTTTTGTGCTCCAAGACTCAGGATGACCAAACTGAGAGGGTGTCGTAGTCATTATTGTCCGGTCTTTAGTGGTTCGACGTCCGCGTAGAGATACGGCTCGTTGAGACTGTTTGATTTTATGCTGCCATTCATTGCGAAAAAGCCAAACTGTTCTAGGGTTTGTCCAGTCAATCAGCGTATGATCAACATCCAACAGGAAGAGTTTTTTTTGGAAAAATGATGTCATCACTTTGACACATATCTAGAATTTGAATAAGTTACGAGTGTTGTTTATTTGAATTTTTGAAGAGACAACTCATTGAGAATGTTGTGGCCGGATAGCTCAGTTGGTAGAGCGGAGGATTGAAAATCCTTGTGTCGACAGTTCAAGTCTGTCTCTGGCCACCTTTCTTATTTTTTACAGCAGTTATGAAGACGTCATCAAAACAACGTATTGTGCTATATACTTTTACTCTTCTTATGAGTATGGGGTGTCAAAGTGACGAGTGTATCCGTCTGTGCACATCGATCAGTGCTCAGTTGGACAGCTGTCAAAATGAATGGAATACAGATTGGCGTTATCTGGATGCCTCTTCTTCAACGGCTTTTGAAAATGTGTGTCAGGATACTTGGTCAGATAGCATCACCACACTTGAATGGCGAGAGCGTGTAGAGGCAGAGTCACAATGCAATGAAGTGCTAACACAATTATCCAACAATGAAATCGAATGTGTCGATTTACAGTTGCTGTATTTTTATGACCCGAAGTGAGAGTTCATAGCCTGACTGTATGACCTTGATGTTTCTAGAGTTGTATCGATTGTTACAATTGCAATGCGATGGTTGTTCCTTGACGAATGGCGCGCTTCGCGTCCAACTCGCTAGCGACGTCTGCACCACCGATCAAGGTTATTGGCATGTCCTCTAAATTGGATACCAAATCTCTATTGGGTACCTGACCAGCACACAATATGATGGTGTCGACCTCTAGAACTTGTGCAGCGTCCTTGTGTGTAAAGTGTAGGTGTCCACGTTCATCAATTCGCTTGTATGTTACTTCACTCAACATTGTAACCCCAAAGGACTTTGCGGTACTTCTGTGAATCCAACCGGTGGTTTTCCCCAGTCGGGCTCCCAATTTACCTTTAGAACGTTGCATCATTGTGATTTCACGCATTGCCTTATGAGGTTCTGCGGGCTTCAATCCACTGCGATGAGTGAAGGATCCATCGATTCCCCAATTGTCGAAATACTCTTGAACGTCCGGGAGAACTTGTGATTCTGTGGGAGTATGATTTAAAAACTCAACGACATCAAAGGCAATGCCACCTGCTCCAATTAGAGCGACCCGTTTCCCAACGGGTTTGTTGTGTCTTAGAACATCCACATAGTTCAATACATTGGGATGGTCGATACCTGGTAGGACAATCGGTCTAGGGTGGACGCCGGTAGCCAAGATAATGTGGTCCGCAGAGTGCTTTCTTAGGTTTTCTGTGGTGGCGGGATGGCTCAGTTTCACTGTTACCCCGTGAGCATCTAGTTGATGGGTGTAGTACTTCAGCGTTTCGTAAAATTCACCTTTGCCGGGAATCCTTTTTGCCATGTTGAATTGTCCGCCGATCTCATGAGATTGTTCCCATAACTCGACGATGTGTCCACATTCTGCTGCTGTGACGGCACAGGCAAGCCCCGCCATGCCTGCACCCACTACGATAACAGTCTTTGGTGTTGTGGCTTTTGCTTTGGGCATTTCGGTTTCATGACAGGCAAAAGGATTGACCAGACAGGAGGCGACCTTTTGTTCGAACACATGGTCTAAGCAAGCCTGGTTGCAAGCGATGCAAATATTGATCGATCGCTCTTTGGAATCCATGGCCTTTTGTACCAGAAATGGATCGGCCAAGAATGGACGCGCCATCGATACCATATCTGCTTTACCGTCTGCTAAGACCTTTTCTGCTATCGTAGGGGTATTGATGCGATTGGACGTAATCACGGGTATGGAGATGTGTTCTTTGATTTGAGCGGTAATGCCACTGAATGCAGCTCTTGGGACAGAAGTTGCAATCGTTGGGATACGGGCTTCATGCCATCCAATTCCGGTGTTTAAGATCGTGACTCCAGTCTCTTCGAGCGCTTTGGCAAGCTGAATGACCTCTTCTTTTGTGGATCCACCTTCAACCAGATCCAACATAGATAGTCGAAAAATAATGATGAAGTCCGGACCGATGGCTTCTCGTACGGAGCGGACAATCTCAAGTGGGAATCGAATTCGATTTTCATACGATCCACCCCAAGAATCTGTTCGGTGATTTGTTCGTTTGGCGATGAACTGATTGATGAGATGGTTTTGCTAGAGGAAGATATACTTATTGTACTAAGAGAACATGGGCAGAAAGGCTCTCATCTACAGCTTGTATGTAAATAAACCGATGTTTGGTAACGTTGATAGCGTTATTTAAGACAAAAGCGCAGAATTTCCTTAAAGAGCCATACGGATATTTTGTGCAATGGTGGTCTCCAGCGTACGTTTAGCTGACATTTTACTTTCTTTGCCATGAAAATACAGAATATGGTGTTTCAGTGGAAACGAGTGTTACTATGAAGTCTCAGTAATAAGCTGTCAGGTGAAAGTCAAGAATAAACAAAGGAGTTGT
>CALDQI010000398.1:0-2230 GCA_937911635.1 uncultured Pseudomonadota bacterium
TTTCGAACGGCTATGAAAGATCCCATGGATATCGCCTTTCTATTTTGGGCGATTGCTTGTGGCATCTCCAATGGTGCGGGTTTTTATAATGTTTCCTTGGTAGGTACGTTGACTATAGCTCTGATAATGCTCTTCTATGGTCGATTTGCCATGACTTCCTCTCAGCAGTTTTTGATTGTATTGCGCTATCATCCATCCATCAACTCCGAAATTCAAGACATTTTGCCACCATGCAGACTGTTGTCTCAAATTATGAGGGAAGATGCCGTTGAGTTGACTCTTGAGTTGGAAGATGCAAAAGAAGCCCACAAACTACCACAAACCATTTCAAAAATCTCCGGCGTATTCGAAGCCTCTGTTGTAAACTATAATGGAGAACATCTTCCCACCTAATTAAATTTTGTACATAAAACAAAGTACGATACAAAATAAAATAACCTCCAACATTTCTCTTTCTGATTGTCTATGTTTTTCCTATCGATGGCCTTTGCTCAAGACCCAATACATCCAGAACCAATTGTGAAGTTCGATCAAGATTGGCTGGTGTGGGTTGGTTCCAATCCACCAAACGAATGGCCACTTCTCGATATACCGACATCTTTCAAAAATGGCCTCTACAAAATTCCATCGGAAAATCGCAGTTATCCCGACCGACTGCTATCCTATTCCACGTCTGAATTAACGCGTCAAAACCAGTGGCATGCCTATCTCAAAGCTCCATATTCTCTTTATACACGAGAGATTTTTGAAGAGAAGCTGTCGGCGCGCGAAAAACAAATTCAAAAACGACAAAAATATGGAAAACGACCCTATTCCAGAACGGCATTCATACAGCCCAACTCTCAGCCCCTTCGGCAATTGTATTTTGCCAAATCATTTGTAATTGAGGATCCGAGTGAATGGTCTTCTTTGCAGGGGGAGGCAAAATTTCATCGCGGTATGCAAATATTTTTGAATGGCACAGAAATCATCTTGCATGATCTCCCAGAAACAGGTCATAATTCTTTGGCAGAGATTCAACAAGAAGTCCCTGACCATATGCAATTGGATATTGGTGTTTCTGACCGATGGCAGAAAGCATGGATGGGTGTTGATGCCTCCTTATGCCCATGTCATTGGTGATCGTGTGATGCTGCAGTACATCCGCGAATCAGGCCTGCGCAGACAGCATTTGAATCGACACTCTGTCGCTTATCGCTGTGGCAAGGCTGGTATTTACAGGCAGCTCGGAGTGCCCGTTCCACCAGGGGTGGAAAAACCACCGGACTATGGTTCGGCGTTCGCACAATGGAAGGCTGATGGGAATCCATCACTGACCTGATTCAATGTCCTTGCCTGCTTTACTGGCCGTCTTTGACACAACGGACGCCGAAGCCATAGCGCCCTGTGATGTTCCCGTAATCGGGAACCACGTTCATCATTGATGCGGTGTGGTTCATGGTTACGAAGCCTGAATCACCAGCCCACCAATTGGTCTGATAACCGCCATTGTTCAATTGACCGGAATTTCCATTCCTAGATCCATTGGGGTTGGCATCAAAACCAGAGGCGTTGTTGCCATTT
Organism: uncultured Pseudomonadota bacterium; assembly: GCA_937911635.1. Taxonomy (GTDB): domain Bacteria; phylum Myxococcota_A; class UBA796; order UBA796; family UBA796; genus CAJWHX01. Next base: position 1,564 of record CALDQI010000398.1, read on the forward strand.
TCGTCTTCGTACCAACCGTCGACCGCTTTCAATTCAGCGGCTCCGAACGAATCTCTCATGGACAAAAATTCGTCTTGCAACGCCACATGCCACCCCGTGGGACAAAGCCCTCGTTCATCCCCCACCGCATTCTTGTTGTAAAGCCTTCCATACTCCGGCAGAGATTGGCTTGGGTCGCAGGCATTGATGGTCGGGGAGTAATGACCACACTCTCCCTCGGCGTCCGAGTAGACGGTCACCATGCCGCCAAACGTGCCATTGACCCAGTTTACATTTTCTGGAGCTGTGGGAATGACATCACCGTTGTTGTACTCCTCTGCCTGCAAGTTTTCCGTGAACCAACATTGTCCTGCGATGTCCAAGGTGGCGTACCCGTAGCCCTGGTATTCCATCACATCTCCGCAGGCCCACAAGGGCTCAGGGGTACAGCCACTTCCAAAATTGGACAAATGAGTCAGAAAGTCGTTGATGCCTACACAGCCGTCAAAGTCTGTGTCAGAGACGTTCGCCACAACACAACCACCGAGTTCCTCGCTCCAGACTGTGCCTTCAAGACAGAACTGACAGTCGTAGTGACAGGAGGAATCATCATCTGTTGCGAGCGAATCAAAGTTGCAAGCCTCGGAATCCAAACAGCCATTAATCTCCAGTAAATCGCACACCCCAT
>CALDQI010000399.1:0-3129 GCA_937911635.1 uncultured Pseudomonadota bacterium
ATACATTTCTTTTACACACTCTGCGGTTAGAAAATGAGACAATACTGCATTTGCAATCATATTTAGTACTCGACCTGCTATCCCCCATCCTCCTCCTTTCGTAGTTTTAACAGAATTGTCAGAGTGCGAATCAAGATGGTGTAGCATATTCGACAGAAACGTATCGGTAAGTTTTGTATTGGGTCTATCGCATGGTGTCTTCTCATTACAGACTGGAATCGATGATGAACTCAGGTTGAACCCTTCAATACCGAAAGAGAGCTTGGCTTCAGCAAGATATTGTTTGGCTTCATCGATTAATTCAGGAATTTTTACATTGACAGTATCTCTCCAATTCTGGATGTCCTGTCGTGTTACAATGGACTCGTCACTCATAATCCATCCGTTCTTATTTTGGCTCCAGTTTTCACTGCTGAGGAATTCCCAGTTCCCCACAAGTTCAACATCATTCCACTTTAACGTGTCGTAAAGATTCAAAGATATTGGAATGAAACGTGGTGTAGGCGTCTGAAATGTCGTTGAGTTCATCATATACCATAGCATGTTTTGTACAAATGCATCACATTGTACGGATCGTACTATACTGTCCTGCTGTTTCTTTGACATTCCATACCAGTCTTGCTTTGTTTCACAAGGTTCGGGAGTTAGAGTCAACACAGAGTAGCCGGGATTTTTCTTAACCCACCTTTGTGCCTCTTCAACTAGGTCTTTAAGGTTACTCGAATCCGGCATCTCTCCCAAGTACCAGAAACGTTGGTATACGTCTTTATGGAACTGAGCGGCAGTACAACCCCAAAGCTGTGGAGCCTGGGCTACTATCTGGTTTTTCGTCATCTTGGATACATCTATGTGTGGGCTGTCTTGTTTTCCACCAGGCTGAGGTGAAGGCGTGGTTAGAGGTGGTGCGAGCGCCATCTCCAAAGAGCCATTTGCCCATAGCTCGAGCGTTATGACTATGTTTGCTGGATCAATCTCTTCTGCTTCTTTCTGTTGTTTGTCCGCGTCAACAAACAAGAGGAGGGAATGATAGATGTTACAAGGAGTTGCAAACCACTTAGGAAGCATACTGAGATCTACTTGCGCCATATAGACATAAAATCTACAACTGTTATGCATCAGCATATTTGTTACATCGTTAATAAGCTGGGGAGGAAAATCCACATTGGTAGCTCCTCCGATTACTAATGCTGCTAAATCAGCCGATGGGTTAGAGTAACTATATAAGAATGGTGATCGTGTTGGAGCCCATTCTAGCCAAGGAGCAGACTCTGGTGAATCCCAGCCATCTTTTGTGTATTTCTGACTTAATTTTATAAACTGGTCCATGCTTCTGTTGCACCACTGTGATGGAGCCGTACCGCTTCCGCATACAGATGTCTGTGGAATTATTACAGGAGTCGTTGTGGATTTCATTGGATCTCTACCACATGAGTGGTAAGGTGGCTTATCAGATAGATCGCCCGGATCTGCCAGGCAGCATGTCAATGGTTTGATTTCGAGCGGCTTTATACTGTTAGGCGTACACTTGTCGGATGGATGTTCTGAAGGTGTACTATGATTAAAGTGTAGAATCTTCTGAATAGTTGCTAATACTGCATCAAACAATTCTTGCATAGCATGTATAACTTCTTCTTCAACTACTACCGAAATTTGGATAATAGATGGTGTCTGATCATATTTATCTACGGAGATTATCTTAATGCAGCTTTTGTGGATGCCTAGCGCATCTAAAATAGAACTCTCTATCATGTCCTTAATGTAGACACCAGCAGGGACAGCTAGAGTGCCTGTAAGAACGGCAGGAGTTTTCACATTGCATCCATCATGGATTGCTGGTGTGATCTCTTTGATAGACTTATCACCAATTTTTACACTATTCCCGCTTATAGAAGCATCTATATTTACCTGTGTCATCAAATCTGATTTCCCGTCAGTTTGTGAAATACTTATATTGACTCCCTCTCGATCTGATCCGATTTTTTGCCTATGGCTTCTGCAGTTTCCAGCCAGTATAATTAGAGTGAGTATCAGTAATAATCCCAATACTACAAGATTAGTTGTTTTTGTCATTCTTTTACTTTCAATTACGCAAATTTTTTAATGGAACGTGATAAATCCTTAATGACAAAATTTGTCATTAAGGATCGGATGATTTACTAGGTAGTGTTTGCTAAATAATCTAATTGTATGTTCAAGAGAAATTACGGTTAGAATTAACATGTTCAGTCTTGCTGAAGGAGGTCCAGAATGTCTTTGTCACTCAAAGCTTCCCATGAGTTTGCTAATATTGTACTCATTTCTGACTTCGAGAGTCCAGGTTGACTCTCTTGGAGACTTGCAGTGAGACTCTTTCGAAATTTGGTTTTCGCTTTTCTCTTCTGAGACTCTGAGATTGTAGTAGTCTCCGAAGAAGATGGAGGCGATTCGTCAAAGTTGTAACCTTCTTTCTCCTTCTTTTCAAGGCGTTTTTGAGCTTCTGCGAGAGCGGATTTGGAATCCTTTAGAGTTACGGTTCGAGTCTGTTGAGAACCTCCTGTTTTCCCCCAGGAACAAATGATATCGCATCCTTCAACGGTTATGCTCCAAACCTTGCTTCCCTTCTCGGTCGACATGCTACCGTTCTTTACGAACGAGCCTGAAGAAGGAGGTGAATCAGAAGGTGATTCAGACGTCGCAGTTTCCTCCAAGAAACGAGCCTTGTCTTGATCTGCGAGGGCCTGATACTCAGCTCGAGATTCATTGGTAGGAAAATCTTCCTTCCACATGCGTCGTAACTCTTTAGTTATCTCTTTCGTATCACCACCAATTCTATCTGAGACTGTGCTTCTGTGTGCATCACACATGAACATGTAAGCCGACTGGGCTTTCTTAGGTACGTACTGATTGCAGTCCGATCGTCGACCAATCTGCTTGCCGCGCGGCACCGGAGATTTTGTCCTAGGTACTTTTCGGGTGGCTGGTTGCTTCTCAGGGGTTACCTTTGTTGGAGAAGGCTGGGGGCTCGATGTCGCCTTGGCAGCGTCGGCTTTCTCTTGCCATTCTGCACGGCTGGCCTTTTCGGAGAAGTCCTCTTTCCACATTCGAGATATTTCTGCGCGAATCTCTGCAAAGGAAAACCCTGGGTTGGCT
>CALDQI010000400.1:0-7058 GCA_937911635.1 uncultured Pseudomonadota bacterium
ATGTGGTTCACATCATCAATCCTGTTGGGGGTGGTGTTGGTATTATGGGTGTTCCGACACCAGACGTACGCTCTTTTCGTGTTGCTGGTATATTTCATACTGGGATGTATGAATACGACACCAAGTGGACATACGTTCTGATTGAAGAAGCACAACAGTTTTTGAAGCTGGACAATAAGATCAACGGTATTGAAGTTCAGGTACACGATATCGACAATGCACCGGACTTGGCGCTTGCCGTACAAACAGAACTGGAGTATCCATTCTTCCTTCGTCATTGGATGGAATTGAACAGTAAGCTGTTTGCTGCTTTGAAAATGGAAAAGATTGTGATGGGATTGATTTTGTCTCTGATTGTGATGGTTGCCTCGCTCAACATCGTCGGGACCTTGATTTTGGTTGTTCTTACGCGTGGTCGAGAGATTTCGATTTTACGGGCTATGGGAGCATCGTCCAAACAGATTCTGCACGTCTTTATGCTTGAAGGCGTAATAATTGGGTTTGTTGGGACTATTGTAGGGACCCTATTGGGGCTGACCGGCTGCTATTTTTTGGATCAGTATCAATTCCCTCTAGATACAGATGTGTACTACATGGATACATTGCCCGTTGTTGTAGAGTCTCAAACGGTATTGACAGTGGTCTGTACCGCTATCGCCATCTCTTTTCTAGCCACCATTTATCCTGCCCTGGTCGCGAGTAAGATGGATCCTGTTGAGGGGCTTCGGTATGAGTGATGTGATTCTCAGAGCGAGTGGACTCTCTAAGGTCTTTCATAAAGCTGCAGTGGAAATTCCAGTGTTGCGCTCCGTTGATATTGAGATCTATCGAGGGGAAGACATTTCCATCATCGGTCAGTCGGGTTCTGGAAAATCCACACTATTGCAGCTGCTTGGTGCTCTAGATAAGCCTTCAGAGGGTGAATTGCATTTGGCAGATCGAAAGGGTGTGATGCAAAATGTATTTCAACTACCGCCTCAGAGGATTGACCAGATTCGCAATCAACGTGTTGGATTCATTTTTCAGTTTCATCATCTCTTGCCCGATCATGATGCTCTAAACAACGTCTGTATGCCACTGTATATCTCTGGTGTTAAACCGCAAGAGGCTCACAAAAGAGGTCGGAAATTACTGGATAAGGTAGGCCTTGGTCACCGCATTCATCACAAACCAGGTGAGCTGAGTGGTGGTGAGCAACAGCGCGTTGCGATTGCTCGAGCCCTTATTCACCAACCCGATGTTATTTTGGCAGATGAACCCACTGGGAATTTGGACCCACAGACTGCTCAGTCGATTCTACAGTTGTTGCTCGAATTGCGTACTGAAGTTACTGGTGCATTGATCATGGTTACGCATGATCACAACCTTGCGCGAACCTGTTCTAGGCGTATGCAACTGGTCAATGGCGTTCTGGAGAGTTGGACATGATATTGTGGACCGCGTTACTGACCTCTCTTGCACTCGCTCAGCCAATGTTGAACGATGTCGGGGATGATGGTGTCCCAGAGATGCTCCGTGCTGGTCCTGAACTTCCAGAGATTACCGAATCAGCGGAGTTTGACCCCTATGCTCCGCTTCAAGTGGTGGGTGGCGTCGTAACAGAGATTCAATTTGAAGGTCAAGACTATATCGATGAGTTTGTGCTTCGATCTGCGATGCGACTCTCTGCCGGCGATGAAATGGATCCGGTGAAGATTCGTCAATCGATCGAGGCGATACACATGACGGGGTATTTCGCAGATATCCGTGTGGAAGGGTTTCGTCAGTCGACAGAAACTCAGCCCAATGGTGTTCGAATCTTAGTCACAGTGAAAGAGAAGCCGGTCATTCGTTCTGTGAGCATTAAGGGCAATAAAAAACTCGATGATGATGTCCTGCAAGAGAAGTTGACCATCGATGATTCTGACATCATCAATTATACGAAGATCCAGAAGAATATTCAGCGCCTTCGAGATGCTTACATCGAGAAGGGATACTATCTTGTTGAAATCGAACCTGTCGTCAAAGAAATATCAGATGATGCCGTCGAACTCACCTTTCAAATCGTCGAGAATCGGAAGGTCTTGGTGAGTAATATTGACTTCACGGGCAACGAGAATATCAAATCTTCGAAACTCCGGAGATTTTTGCAAACTCGTCAGGCCGGAGTACTTCCTTTTATGGGTGGTGGATCGTTCAATGAAACCACACTCGATGGAGATGCACAAATCTTACGGTCCGTGTTTATGGAAGAAGGGTTTGTGGATGCTACAGTCAGTCCTCCTCGCACCTACTTGGCGCTCGATAAGAAAACGATATCGATATCTTTTGATGTGGAAGAAGGTCCCCAGTATAAAATCGGAAAGGTCAAAGTTCGAGGAGACTTGGTGCCGGAAGAAGGGCTCACAAATCAAGCCCTCAGACAAATCATTGATGGCGAGATGGCCAAGGACATCTCCGAACGATGGCAAAGGGTCCTGAACAATATGAAAGATGGTGAAGAGCCTCCAGAAGGATGGGAGAAGTCGAAGTTTGGTGCACTTGATTTTCGAGCTTCACATCCACCATTGGTCACAGGAGATACCTTTAAACTCTCGCAACTTCAGTTGGCAATGCAGGAAATCACCAATCTCTATGGAGATCAAGGCTATGCCTTCGTCAATGTGTTCCCCGTAACCGATACGGATCCAGAATCGGGAGTGGTGGATATTACGTTCGACATTCAAAAGGGTCGAAAGGTAACAATCGGCCGGATTGACATCTCTGGAAATGATCCAACGTTTGATAAAGTTGTACGACGAGAAATTCCGATCAATGAAGGGGATTTGTATACAGGTTCAGGAATTGAAGAGTCTCGCATGAGGCTGCAACGTTTGGGGTTCTTTGAAACAGTGGACATCACGACTCCGCGGAGTAAACAAAATCCCGATGAACTTCGAATGAACGTTGAAGTGACCGAGCAGCCCACAGGGTCCTTTTCTGTGGGAATGGGATTCTCCAATTTAGAGAACTTTGTCTTTACGGCGAACATTGCCAAGAACAACTTCTTGGGTTTGGGGTATGTCATGAGTCTCTCCGCGAATGTATCATCCATTCGTCAGCAGGGGAACTTGCAGCTGTTTGACCCATATTTCTTGGATTCCAGATGGACCTTGCGCGTAAATGGGTATTCGCTCTCACAGCAGTTTATTGAAGAGGAGTATCAGCGTGGTGGTTCGATGGCAGTTGGACGGTATTTGGACAGGCGTGACGACTGGCGTTTGGAGTTTGATTATACGTTTGAGGATACTGGTCTGAACAGCATCGATGCCTATAAATCTCGTGTTCTAGGCGGGCAACTCTATCGAAATGGACTGACCAGTACAGGAGGAATCTCCCTCTTGGTCGATAAGCGAAACAATCGTATCAACGCTACGAAAGGGGTGTATGCGATTGCGAGCGCAAATCTATCTGGTGGATTCCGAATCAACGATGAAGAAGTGTTCTCCGTATTTGGTGGAGAGTTCAATTTCCTTGAAACACGCTTCAATATTCGAGCGTATCAGCCGCTGGTAGAGTCGGAGCGTTTGATCTTCCGATACAATGGAACCATTGGCGCCATACATTCTACTGATGGTTCGATTGTTCCATACATTCATCGGTATCGTGCGGGTGGGATCCAGTCCATTCGTGGGTATGGTTGGTTTACGCTGGGACCCTCTATTCGCGCACAAGGCTATCTTCCTTCGAATCAATCTGCTTTTGTTGGTTCAGATGATCCCGCTGCAGCAGACGCTCGATTGGTTGTTGGAGGGACGCAAACCTGGATCAACAACGTTGAAATCGAAATCCCAATTATTCCGGCTGCTGGTATTCGAGCGGTGACTTTCTTTGATGCAGGGAACGCTTTTGGAGACCCTTGGGGCAATGGTTCAATCAACTTTACAGATTTGCGTATGGCTTATGGTGGTGGAATCCGCTGGCTTTCCCCAATGGGACCTCTCCGTTTTGAATGGGGGTTTCCGATCAATCCATATGAAGATGAACGCAAGATGGTATTCGATTTCTCGATGGGGTCGTTATTCTAGTAGGGCCAACACAAACGGTATAGTACGAGGACACTTCATAGAACTCCTTTAAAGGAAGCAATACCAATTGTAGTAAGACCCTCAAGAGTCCTAGTTTAGTTTGAACAGCCAACCCGATTGCAACCACTTGTGAGGGATGATCTGCTGTCGCTTTCTGGTTCCGCTACCTCTTTTTACTGTCATGAGTCCTTCTCCATTTTTTGAGGCTTTCCAACTGGAGTTGACGATATTATGGGTTCTAGACAATCCCATCCATGAACTGTACTTTTGATAGGTACTGCGGAAGGATGATAAGTTAAATACACCTAGATCTTCATGGTGTTCACCAAATGCATTTTTCATATTGGCTAGGTCTACTTGGCTAAAGTCACCATCAGCTCCAGGAGCGATCACCATTACATAAGTGGGGAGATTCAAACCCTTTAAGACTTCAAGGACCTTTTGGTCTCGACCCGCCTTTTCAATATCGTCAAATTCCGCCATGATGTCACCACCATTGTCTACAGCGATAACTTGTGCGATTTGTCTCATTTCACAGAAAGCCTTCATTTCTTGACAGGCTAGGTCGATGCTATCTTGATCCTTAAGGCCGTGTAGGATGAAGTAGGGCTCTGCACCAACACGTTCGAGGCACTCTTCCATTAATGGAGACTTCCATCTTTGTACGATGGTACCATTGCTTTTGCGAGAGGGAGCAATGGCTATGGGATGCGTTTGGATTAGGTGCGTACCAAGACTCTTGGAAGGGTGACGACTGCGAGCTGTATTGGTCTTGAATACTCCGGAGAGTGGGCCCTTGATGTTGGTACGACTGGATTTGGCAACACCTGCATAGCATTTGCTGCCCTTTATGCCGAAGCACTCTGATTCAATAACGGCGATGGCAGAAAGGATATCAGCGCCCCCTCCAGCTCCAATGACTAAGGTGTTGACTGTATTAAACGAAAAATTTTGTACTTGTGCCATGTTTCCTCCGAATTTTGACCCGAAATAAACGACCGACTGTTTAATATCCGGATTGAAATTGGGACTGGTGGGCTCGATTATTCGTCGGGGCACTCTTTTTCTTCGTAATCGAATTCTGAGCAGACACAGGCTCCTTCTGCATCTTGCTCACCATCAATCCAGTCGATGACAATTTGATTTTGATCTGCCATGGTGTTGACCATGAGAGTTTTAAAGTAGTCTAGGTTTTCAAGTTCACCGATTTGAACATCCATCCAAGTAGCGGTTGTTCTCAATATGCTTCCTGATGAGCTTGGGATCATGATATTGACGAAGAATTGAGCATACAATTCAACTTGATCACCGAAGGCCCCACTGGTATCAGATGGACCCTCTAACCAAGTGCGTTGAATGACCATTTTTTCCCCATCGATCTCGAGCTCTCTTACCTCACCAAAGCTGACGGAGACCACATCGACAACGCCCGCCCAGCTTGAAGCACTTGTCGTGACGTAAGACAGCTCTTCGCATGAATTGTCCATGAGGCAGTTTGGTTGAGACGCGTCGGCGTATAGCCTTTCGTAACAGCCGTAGGTTCCCTCACTGACCGCGGACCAATCGTCGAGAAACAGCGTTTGCTTTAAGTCTTTCATACTGTGCTCATATTCGTACGCTACAGCAGCACCATACAGACTATCGCGAATGCTTCGATCGACTTCATCTAGGCTGTTTACAGACTCGTCTTTTAAGTTGTTTACCGCGTAGCCTTCAAGTGTACTTGCAAGATTCTCATCTGTTTCCAGCCACAATCGTAGATTGAGAAGTCCAGCCTCGAGTTCAGCTGTATCCTCATCTCCCATGTGTGCAAAAATATACTCTGATAAGTTCTCTAAATCCGCAGGTGCATCCGGTGGTGGTTTACAGCCTACAGTTGCGATCAGAGCGAATGAGAAAATAAAAGGGTTCTTAGACATGATTGACTCCTATTGGGCATCTCCAAAACAGTATAGCACAGCCCACGCAATAGATGTTATTACTCTCGTACACAACACATGTTAAGGGCATCATGCACAACCATATCCAAAATAACACGCAACATCATTTTCGTATTCACGGTGGGGACAAAAGAGGTACCAATTACTTATTCTATGTAGCTGTAGCACTGCTTCCGGTAGTGGGAGCACTCATTTGGTTCTTGGGAGATGTCGGCTTTTGGATTGGCGTGGGAGGGTATGTTCTAGCACTGGTTGCGTGTGTAGTATGGATGGGCAGTGGAAAGGCAGAACGCTATGAAATTCTGATCGATACGGCTGAAGGGACGATAGCGGCTACAGATAGGACCTTGGGTGTTCAGCTTTGGGAGGATGATTTCAATCCAGACTGGATTCGAATCTCCCACATTCAAGTGGTGATCAGCGGGGATACCTATCGACATCCGGCGTTGGTGTATTCAGAAGAGCCACTTGATTTGGTCATGGACTCTGTGCCAACAAGTTCCCGAACGTTGCTTGGTTTAGGGGAACAGGCTGCGGTTCAATCGGTACATCATCTGTTTGGTGGTGATGCTGAAGAGGAATCTCCTGTAGAAGAGGCTTGATTTTCCACTTTGAAAGACTATGTATCACAAAGACTTGGAGGCTTTGTGAGCACATTTACCTATGAGCGCCGCATTCGGGAAACGGATCTAGACTTCTTGGGACATGTCAACCACGCCAAGTACTTGTCGATTCTTGAAGAAGCCCGCTGGGAGATGATTTCCGATGCAGGGTATGGCTTTGATACACTTCAAGAGGCTATGATTTCTCCTGTCATACTAGAAGTGAATATTCAATACAAAAAAGAGATTGGGAATCGCGAGCGCATCACCATTGAAACGCATACGCAGAGGCCTCCCTCAAAGGTTGGTACTTTGCAGCAATTTATCCGAAAAGAAGATGGACAACTAGCCGCCACTGCAACCATTACCTATGGTGTAATGGATCTCAAACAGCGGCGACTCATTCACCCGCCCTCGACTTGGCTTCAGGCAATTGGCGTAGAAAATACACAGGCAACCGATTCATAGTA
>CALDQI010000401.1:0-5893 GCA_937911635.1 uncultured Pseudomonadota bacterium
TGTGTTATAGTATGTGATGACGAAGATAAATCAGTTGATACAGACACCAGTGATACGGAAGATCCTGTGGACACAGGAGATACAGAAGACACATCGGAAGAAACTGGTGATACCAATAATACAGGTGATACAGGCTCCGGCGACAGTGGTGATACCGCTGACACAGCCATCGTAGACACTGGTGATACAACTGTGATCGAGCCAGGGGAAACGACGGGTCCTGGACCAAACGCAGTTCCCGACTTCCTACTCGCAGACATCAATCCAAATTCCGCCACGATGGGTCAAAACATATCCCCGCGAGACTATTTACAGCAGATTAGTGGCTGGTACTTCATCAAATCAACGTGAGGATACTGTCGTAGTCAGTTCGGCTACCTCACGCAGATGCAAGCAGAGCTTCAAGTAGAACACCCCTCTTTGAACATCACGCTACTCGCCATCAATCAGATTGGATACGAAGCAGGAATGTCTTCAATAAACCCGACTTCGACCTTACCGATTGTCAACGACAATGACATCGACAACATTTGGAACACGTGGCATGCACTCAGTCCGGAGCCAAGTCACAGTCCATGGCGTGAAATCCACATTTTGGACGAGCACAATGAGATTGTACAAACGTTTAGTCTAACGTCCCACAACTTAGGTCCAGGAAATGGTTTTTGCACCGATCCAACACACATGATTCAGTCGGACTGCGAAGATTCAGGAGCGGTGTGGCACCTTAATTATGAATACCTTAAGCAGCTATTCGTCGACGCAGCAACACAATAATTATTGTCTCTGTTCGCGTCGGGATACATATCGCTCTATAATTAGACAACGCCCATAAGAAGGTCATCCATCTACACTGCGCAACCGATCTCGCTCGATTGTACGAGTTATTTAGATGTTATTCGTGATGGTATCGTACACATAAAGGAACAACATGCTGATTCAATCCATATCAGAAACCAAATTGGATATTATAGGAGACATTCACGGAGAGATATCGGCTCTAGAAACCCTATTGCAACACTTGGGCTATGGCGACACTGGAGAACATCCTGCAGGAAGAAAGTTGGTCTTTGTTGGAGACCTTGTAGATCGAGGAGAAAACTCTTGGGCCGTGTATAAAAGGGTTCGAGCGTGTATCGAATCCGGAAATGCCTATTGCATTTTGGGAAACCACGAATTGAATCTTCTGATTACAGATAAAACTTTTGATGATAATCGTCCCAAGATAAAACCTGGAAATGAATGGTTTCATGGGCTGATAGAGCTGGTTAACAAAGATGATACAACATCCATACAGCCTCAGTTTTTACTGAGAAACAACGAAGAGAGAGAGTCGTTGCAAAACTTCTTGCGTACTCTCCCATTGGTGATTGAAGCCCCAGGTATCCGTATCGTCCATAGTTGCTGGAATAAAAACGCCATTCAAGCCCTCAAAGAAGACACTCGAGCACCGGAAGTTATTCACGACCATTACGAGAGGCAGTGCCATCAAAAGATCGGAGCAAAGGTTCGTGAACACATAACAACCTCTCCAGAAACAAACCCCGAAGATCTAGGGGTTAAAGACTGGCTTTTGAGTCAAGACAGGGGGCATCCATTAAGAGTTTTTTCAGAGTTAACCCTACAAAATGACAATCCCATTAAAGTCGTCACCTCTGGACTAGAAAAGCCTCTAGAGCCAAATCAAGAGCCATACGTAGCGGGTAAAAAGGTTCGTTATGTTCAACGCGACCGATGGTGGACTACATACACAGACGATGAAATCGTGCTCTGTGGACATTATTGGAGAACCGCCCCCCATCCAGATTTCACCACACCAATAGCCTTAGAAGACAAAAGGGACATTCCTCCCACATTCTTGCCCCACGAAGGTCCATTTCACTGGTTGGGTCCAAAGAAAAACGTCATGTGCATCGACTACTCCGTTGGAAAACGTTTTTTGGAAAGACACCATGGCGCCACGACTGGATCCAGTGGTTCATTTCTAGCATCACTTCGATATACGCGAGACAATACTGGACTAGAAACACAACTGATCTTCGATGATGGTAGAATTGTAGACATTCAGACCTGACCTTTGCACGAATCTCATTTTGAGATAGATTGGGAGTAACGGATTTTGCATGCACGACGATTTTGAAAATACAGTTCGCCTAAACCCCAGTAAGACGTTCACTCCGAAACCAGTGGAACGGAGGGATATCTTTATGCACATCAAAGGACCTGGTGCACCGCAAACCATCATCATAGAACCTGGGGAACACATCATCGGGCGGAGCACGGAAGCTGATTTACGCTTTCTATCCAGCAGAGTCTCTAGAAAACATGCCAAACTCTTTACCAAAGAGACCGATACATATTGTATAGACTTGGATTCTCACAATGGCTTGTTGCTGAATGGAATTCAGGTCCACTCCGTTGCGCTACGAGATGGGGACACCCTACAAATCGGGGATATCGTACTGATTTACCATCAGGGAGTACAATGGGCATCTATGTAACATTCTGGGGTGTACGAGGCTCCATACCCACTCCTGGACATGCGACTCAGCGATATGGTGGCAACACCGCCTGCATTGAAGTACAGGCCGGTGAAGAACTGTTTATATTGGATGGTGGCTCCGGTTTACGGAGTCTTGGTCAGGATATTCTCCATAGACAAGGACACCCTTCCATCAAAGCCCACTTCCTGTTCAGTCACTCACATTGGGATCACATTCAAGGATTTCCTTTTTTCATCCCTGCTTATTCCGGAAATAGCGTGATGAAAATTTATGGCACAAACTCTGACGATCGAAAGATCTTTGATCTCCTACACGGTCAGATGCAGGACAGATACTTCCCAGTTCAATTCAGCGATCTAGGCTCCCATATTCAACCCGACCATTTAAAGAACGGTAAACGCACCATCAATGGTGTCGTGGTTGACTATTTCAACACACATCATCCAGGTGGCTCGTTGGCCTACTCAATTTCATACAACGGTCGCAAAGTCATTTATTCCACAGATAATGAACTGGATATGGTGCTACTCAATCGGGATGCAACACTAGAAGACCTTAATATTCCAAGGCGAGCACCACCTGCACTACTTGCATTTCTTGCAGATGCGGATTTGGTCATTGCAGATGGTCAATATACTGATGAGGAATATCCAAACAAAGTGAACTGGGGTCACGCACGAGCCAATACGCTAGTCGATGTTTGTCTAGAAGCAGGCGTCAAAAATCTTGCTGTCACTCATCATGACCCCATGCACTCCGATGATATGGTCGATCGAAAAATACAAGGCTGCAGGGAAAGAGTCTCTCGGTTCAATGGAGATCTAACCGTTTTTGGAGCTCGTGAAGGCATTACATTAAAATATGCCTAATATTTAAAAAGGGGATGTTCTTGTTCACTTTAAATAAGTGTCCATACAAAACCCTGTCTGATGATATACGTCTTTCTATAAGTCTAGATTAAAGAATCGATTGAATAAAATACCACTGATTTTTAAAGTTTTATTTTCTCATTATTTAGGTTCGAAGGTATTCGAAGGTTATGGTTCTACAAAGAAAATATTATACATACGTACAAAAGTACCCATAAATATATTTTTTTTCTTGACACACTTTTTAGAATGCTGTAAGTTTCATTCAAGTACATCTTTTCGGGTGTATGTAACAACAATCATTCAAATAATATATATTGGAGAATTATCATGGCTAAAACCAGAAGATCTCAAGAATACAAAAGCCTTATGGCAATCGCTGACACTGCTATCGAAATCAAAGGAAAAGGTATCCGTGGAAAAGCACAAAACCACATCATCACTGACGAAGCTCGTGAACTCTTTGAAGCTATCGAAAAAGATGGAAAGTATACTGAAGCTGAAAAATTGGCTGCTGCTGACATCCGTGAAGACTACAAATTCACTGACGCTGGTCGTGCATTGTTCGCAGACTTGTTGAAGAACTGGGCTCTTGAGCGCGGACGTGCTACTCAAAAAGCAAACCGTGAAGAAGAAGCAAAAGCTGAAGAAGTAGCTAAGGCTGCTGAAGAAGCAAAGAAAGAAGCCAAGAAAAAAGCAAAAGCTGCTAAGAAAGATGGCGTTAAAAAGAGTAAAATCGGTGGCGAAGAGTTGGACTCAAACTTGGTTCGTTACGCTCTCAAGTGTGTTGAAATGAACATCACAAAAGCAAAAGCTGAACTGAAAGATGAAGAGTATGGAAAAGGTGACATGGGTGGACGTCAATGCATCAGTAAAGATGACGTTGCAGGCCTCATCGAAGTCGTATTCGCTGATGGTGAGTACTCAGAGCTTGAGCAAGACACAATGGACTGGATCCGTTACAACATCGGTATGACTGATGCGGCTCGTAAAGAGTGGAAAAGTGCTTACGCAAAAGCAAAAGCTGCAGCAAAGAAGAAGTAATCTAATCCATTAGATTATGAAATGAAGCCTCGTCACTGCGGTGATGAGGCTTTTCTATTTTTTGGGTATTATTTTTAGGAGTTGGACTTCTCCTTGCTCGCCAAAGAATCCTTGATCCTTGAAGGTGAATAAAAACAGACTACACTATAAGTAATACACTAAATCGGAGTGCATCATGACGACAAAGAGCAAGGAAGAGTGGAAGAAGATTCTGAGCCCCGCGGCATACCACATCACACGCGAATCAGGTACAGAGCCTCCTTGGACGGGTACTTTACTGAATGAAAAGCGAATCGGTACATTCCACTGTATTTGTTGTAACACTCCTCTGTTTAAATCCGATGCCAAGTATGAATCTGGCTGTGGATGGCCTAGCTTTTTTGAACCCTTAGACGGTAGCAATCTATCCGAAATACTAGACACAAGTTATGGACGAATTCGTACTGAAATTAGATGCAAAACCTGTGATGCACATCTAGGGCATGTATTCAATGATGGACCACCACCAACTGGCATTCGATACTGCATCAACAGTGTTGCCTTGTCTTTTGACACAGATCAATAGACTGCGTTCTTAAGGTTGAGAAAACCCGATAAATCCGTTAGTCTTGTCCATCACACGAGGTAATACATGGACATCGCAAACGAAGCCAAACGACGCAGAACCTTTGGTATCATCTCCCATCCAGATGCTGGTAAAACTACGCTAACTGAAAAACTTCTACTCTACTCTGGTGCCATTCACATGGCTGGGTCCGTAAAATCTCGGAAAGCCAAGAACCATGCTGTATCCGACTGGATGGAAATGGAAAAGCAACGTGGGATTTCTGTCACATCGTCTGTATTGCAGTTCGAATACTTGGGCGCCGCTCTCAACCTATTGGACACCCCTGGTCACGCTGATTTCTCGGAAGACACCTATCGTGTACTTGCCGCGGTAGACTCTGCCGTCATGCTGATTGACCACGCAAAGGGTGTAGAGGCTCGTACGTTGAAACTCTTTGAGGTGTGTCGATTGCGGGAATTACCTACCGTGACGTTCATGAACAAACTGGACCGATACGGTCTGGATCCTCTCGAACTGTTAGATGATGTCACGAATACGCTTGGACTCAAAGTTGTTCCGATGAACTGGCCCATTGGTATGGGAAAGGAATTTAAAGGCGTTGTAGATCTGCGCACCAAAGAGGCCATCCTATTTGAAGGTGAGCGCCATGGTGCAGTTGCTGCTACCAGTCAAAGAATCCCTTGGGAGGAGTGCGTCGACATCATCGGTGAGAGTTTACATGAACAGGTCTCTGAGGAAATGGAACTTGTAGAAATGGCGGGTGATGAATTCACCGATGAAGAATTCTTGGATGGAAAACTTTCTCCTGTCTTTTGGGGTTCAGCGATGAACAACTTTGGGGTAGAACCCCTACTTCGATTTCTTACTGAAAAGGCTGCTCCTCCTTCTCCTAGAAACACAATCGATGG
>CALDQI010000402.1:0-5893 GCA_937911635.1 uncultured Pseudomonadota bacterium
GCACTCAATCGTAAACTTGGAAAGATCAAAGAAGCTGCACGCTCAATAGAACGCGCGCTAAACAATCGTGAAAATTGGGAAACGCGCTTGGAAGCAGCTCAGTGTCGATTTGAATCTCAAGAGCCGCGTAAAGCACTCGAACATTTGCAAATGGTTTACAAAGACTATCCGACAGACCCTAAGGTACTTGCTTTGTTGGCAACGGGACTGCAAATGGTGGGGCATGAAGCCAAAGCCAAACAGTTGTGGCTGGAAGCTGGTAAACGATATGAAGATGCTGTCAAGAAGGCCGCCGCCTATACAGAGGCAACTACCTGTGGTGCAACTTCGGAAGACCTACCAGAGGACATAGAAGGTATCCAAAGACTTTCAGTGGCACATCAGATTAGATTGCATATGAAAGATTGGGCTTCATCTGCTTCAAAAGTGGAGCATCGTTTCGTCTTGAAAACAAGTCTATATATGGAGTTTGGTCGATTTGAAGATGCCTTAGACTGCATAGTGGCTGCGGAAGGCTTAGAGAAGCGTCCAGCAATATTTGCCTTGCTAACAGAAGCACTCGTTGCCAATGATAAAGTGGAAGAGGCGATTGAAATATTGCAAGGCTTCAAAAACTCTAGTGATGAAATCATGGAAGACGTTCAACTGAGACTGTTGGGACTTGGATTGTCTGAGGAAGATTCGGAAGAACTGATAGATGATGATCTGCTGGATGATGACCTTGAAGATTTGAGTGAGGATATCTCAGATGATAATGAAGGTGACCAAGAAGGTGAAGACGAGCAAATTGAAGCCACACCGGTTGGCTCAGATGTCGACGCGTTAATCGGAACAGCCGATGAACTTTTCTCTACTGGTCAAGTAAAGGCTGCACTTGATGTTTTAAATCAGGTTTTGGAAAAGGATCCAACGCATATGGGTGCACTACAAAAAATGGGTTCTTGGGCCTTGCAGGAAACCACTGCACCAGTGTCGTTTCAATCCTCGTCAGCGGATTCCTTTGCTGCGGATCCATTTGCCTCAACAGATCCATTCGCTTCCAATGATCCATTTAAGTCCGGAGGATTCCCAACGCCATCTCTCACGCCGACCATAGATGCACCGACATTTGATGCGAATGAATCATCACAGCATACTGCGGTGGCGACGTCTTTGCTGATGAGGCCTGAGCTCCGTCAAGTATACAAATATATGCTGATTGGATTTATGGAGGAGGCTATTCAAGAACTTCGTTCCTTAAATACCTTAGAGGCAGCCATTGTTCTTGCAAGAATTCGAATTTCCAAAGGGGAATACAGAGGTGCCCTTGAAGATGTGCAGGATGCGCTGGACAACTCTACCTCTCAAGCGCCGGCTTATCTAGATGCGTTGTGGGAAGTGGCCAGGATTTATTCTTTACAGCAACGTGTACGCAATACAAAGCGTACCTTGGATGAGATTGTAGATGTAAATCCAGACTATAAACGAGATGAGGTCATGTTGTGGAAAGAGGCACTCGAATTGTTGGACTAATTTCGATGGTTCGATTGTTTTTATACCGCCATGAGTGACGAAGAGACACAGTCCCCCTCAAAGACCTATAGACGATTCAAATATTTACTCGTCTTGATTTGCTGTCCTTTACTTCTCCGCATCCCATTGGTGTCCAATTTCATCAAAGATATGGTATTGCTTGGAGTCAATGACTTGTCAGATTATCATATCAGCATAGATGATATGTCTATTCGTCCCGTGCTACTTGGTGTCAAACTTGAGGGCGTCGAGGTGCAGGATAAACAGCAAACCTTACTGAACGTACCCGAAGGGTTTATTGGCTTTAAACTCCCATTCGACGGTCACATTGTCCGTACCATTATTTTGGATTCACCGTCTGTCAATGTGGACCTCAATATTCTACCTAAGCGAGAAGAGTCAACCTTTCACTTACCTGTGTTGCCGCGTATTCAAATCCGTTCGGCATCCGTGAATATCACTGATACAGATTTCAATCTATCGATTCCCGATCTCAATCTGACACACTCTACTGGGGCAGGGCATCTTTGGACTGTAGAGCCTCTTCTTCTGAAAAGTGGGAAACACAATATCATGATCTCTCCATTTCAGTGGAACGACATACAGATGGGGGATGGTGCCATGAGGATCGATGATATCAATTTGGATTCGTCGGTTGGCAACTTGTATGGATATCTTGGGATTGACGACGATATCTTGTCTGGCAGTATTGAATCTTCGCTTGAGTTGGAGGCCATAATTAAGCATCCAAAATGGGAGGGAGATGGTCAGGTGTTGGTTCGGGTTAGTCCTGAGGGAAATATAGCCGATCCGAAACTTACGGTGGGGCTTCAAGCAAATGCTTTTACTTTAACTAGACAGGCTCTGACTCGAAAGTTTGTTTATCACCTAGACTCTTTGGACGGAGAGACTCTCTATGACAACGGACAGATAGTACTCCAAGACCTTCATCTTGGGTGGGGCGATGGGTTCAGTACGATTAATGGAGTCATCCAGCCAAAAGACAATCAAGTTCAACTCACAATTGAAGGGGTCAATCAGAATGTTTGGGGACTTGGGCAGGACCTCGATTTGTCACCAGGACCATGGGTGGAAATGAACATCGACACGATAACGCACTTGTCTGGTGACTTGAACCCATTGAACGTCTCTGGAACCATCGTGATTGATGGTGATACCTTCGCTTCAGGTTCGGGAAATGTTCGAAAAAATGCACCTGTATTGAAAATCCCAAAGGTGTATTTAGCAGGTGATGTTCAGCTGACGAAGACGACATTGGATTATCAACTCTTAACGGTGCGGTTAGAATCTGAGTATGGTACAACAAGTACTGGTGTGATCGAAGGTCATTATGCATTTCCAGCACCCAATATGTCAGATGTATCCTTTCAGTTTGACCAGCTTGACTTACGGTTGTTGCGTCCTTTGGGAGGGAGTGAGTTTATCGGCTGGGCACAAGGTGGAGGTACATTAAAAGGACCGATGAAAAAGCTTCAACTTCAGAGCCAATACCGCATCAAAGATTTTCAAATGCTTGGTTTTGAATATGCAGACGAGTTGGCTGTTCGCATAGATGGAGACAATCTGAAAGAACTTTTGGTTACGGTTGAGAGCGCCAAAAAAGGGAAGTCTCACTTGAGTGGGGTTATGGATGTTCACTTCAAAAGGGAACTGTGGTTTGACGGTCAGTTTTCGAGTGAATCTGCCCGCGCAAACAACTTAATGTCGATATTCTTTGAGCCCTTAGATGTGGACGCATTTACAACAGGTACAGTTCGAATTCAAGGCTTTGCATCCGATTTGCACATCGAGGCAGATATGGAACTCGAGGATGTGTTGCTTTGGGGAGAGCCATTTGATACAGGACGGTTTCGATTGCTTCAAGATCGCCACCATTTGACGATTGAAGAGTTTGTGGTTGAACGAAATGATGGTCTGGGTTCTGCAATGATGCGCGGTACTAGAACAGATGGCCAAAATAATTTTGAGGTTTTGGTCGGTGGTTTACCGATTGAGTATTTGTCTTGGATCCTCGATGGGAAATATCCGGTTCGTGGAAAGTTAGACTTTTTGGGAACAATACAAGGTGACAGTTTCCTTCCCAATGGGAGCCTTTTCATTCGGGACTTCTGGCATGGGACACATAAACTCGGACATAGCCAAGTTTTGCTTCACCATCAAGAGGAAGGGATGGTGCTTCAGGGACAGCTTGCTGATGGTATCACAGTGAAAGGTGTCGCGGGCTATTCCTTAGATGAAGATTTTGCATTTGATGTGGCTGTCGATGGTTTTCCCATCGAGGCACTGTATTCACTCTCTTTATCTGAGAAGGAGGTAAAAGGGCAAGTATCTGGTTCTGGAGTGTATTGGCAAAGAGACAGTGAGATGGGTGGAGAGTTTACCATTGCCGACGCCAAGTTGACGTGGTCTGACAAATGGCTACAGTTAGAAGATGCGTTCGCAGTAGATTGGAACGGTGTAGAGTTGTCCGTGACCCCATTTGCGCTGACTGGTTCTGGTCAAACGGATCTATTGATCGATGCGAGTAAGTCTGGGCATCAACATTCCGTTGCTTTTGATGGTACAGTGGACATGGCCGTGATTGAAATGTTGCTATATGGTACGGAATCGGCTGCAGGTACAGGTTTGGTGAATGGGCAGTGGTCGGAATCAGGTGTCGATGCCACGATGATCATTCAGAACGGATTCCTGCAGGGGATTTGGTTTCCACATCCGATAGAGTCTATCCGCAGTCAAATTCGGATGGTCGATCAAGAGGTGTTTATTGATGAGTGGGACAGTATTGTAGGGGGTGGTTCTGTCGGTATGACAGGCAACGTCTCTCTCGAAGAATTTTTACCCAAACAATACGACTTAGAACTGGACATGCTGAGCAGTCGTATTCAACTATTGGATTGGCTTCCTCCAGTTGTTGGAAGTGGGCAATTCAAGGTGTTTGGTGACGCAGAATTACCAATGATACGTGGTGCTGTAGAAGTCAGTGAGATGACATTTGTTGATAGAATCGGCTGGGAAGGTGCCCTGATTACATTTGCGCCTGAGGCCATCGCCGGTACAACAGTGGAAGGCGCGGAACCATATTTTGAATACGATATCGATTTTACAGCCCCCAATACAATTCGGATTCGTAACAATCTT
This sequence comes from uncultured Pseudomonadota bacterium, assembly GCA_937911635.1. Taxonomy (GTDB): domain Bacteria; phylum Myxococcota_A; class UBA796; order UBA796; family UBA796; genus CAJWHX01. Next base: position 4,672 of record CALDQI010000402.1, read on the forward strand.
GCAGATATGACCGCCTCCGCTGATTTAAAGTTTGTGGGAGATATGGCTCGGCCAGGTATGATTGGTCGGATTGATTTAACTGAAGGAGGGCGTGCGTTGTTTAAAGAACGAGACTTTGATGTGCTTCGCGGTTCTTTGCGCTATGAAGACCCATTTAGTTTTGATCCAATATTGGATATAGCATTGGAGACATCGATCATTACGCCTGAAAATGAAGTCGCAATCAAATATTTCATTACTGGACTCTACAGCGATTGGCAAACACACACAACCTCCACACCTTCATTGCCTCAAGCCGATATCAACGCATTGTTGCTATTTGGCATGACCAGAAGGGAGCTTGAGACAGAAGGAGGGCTTGGGGCTGCGCTGGCTATTGAAGGTTCAGACTTGGTTGTATCAAAGTTTGGAACCTCTCAACGTTTTGTAGAAGTCGGTAGTGGGATATTTCAAAGTGAGTTACTTAGATTGGATCGAGTGGATATCATTTCAGGTCCTACTGATAGAAACTCGGCATATGTGTCATCGGCTCTACGATTGTTGGCTGAAAAGGATATAGGAGATGGTACCATTCGGCTTGAACAGAACATTACGGATACAACAGATGTGTTTGTGAGTTGGGAACAAAAACTCACACAACGCCTGTATACTCGTTTGTACTGGGCTAGCCAGCAGCAGGGACGAAGCATCAATGGACGAGGTGCGGTTGGAGCGGAGTTTGAGGTACAGTGGGAATTGGATTAATAGCATTGTTGTCTGTGGTAGAAGCCTCTGAATGGTATGAAGATCTGCCCGTTGGTGCTGTGTCTATCATTAGTGTTGATGGGTACATCCCCGATGGAGATTTGCAAAGTCTACTCACCACTCAGGTTGGAGAATCCTTTTCTCCAAATCAAGTGCGAGATGATCTCAGTACTCTATATACAATGGGTGAGTTCTCAAAGATATCAGTCAATTTATTGAACGACTCTATTGATGATGTACCCTTCTTGCATGTTCAATATGAAATTCAGGTCGCTCCGATTCTTGAAAAAATAGAGATTGCCACTGAATCTAGACGACTGACAAATACCATTCAGGAAATCATACCCTTTTCCTTAGGCCAAGTCTTTCATCCGACGGTTGAGATGTGGAAGCTGAGAACACATCTCATCAATAAATTAGAGGCTCTAGGGTACATTGATGTAGAACTGGATTTGTCTCACTCTGTATCGGAAGAACA
>CALDQI010000403.1:0-2356 GCA_937911635.1 uncultured Pseudomonadota bacterium
TCTATTGCGAAATCCTTATGTCCGACAAACAACAACGTCGAGTGGAGTTTGACTCCATTCAACAAACGTTGTAATTCAACATCTTCAAACGCCTGATGAAGAGATTTTAGACGATGGAGTACACTGTTGAATCCAGCTGCATTTTGATTTGAGACATCACACAACCAGTACAACTCAATCGACAAGGAATCTTGCTTCGTAGAGAGTAACTGTCGGAGCATAGTTACGACGGCATCCAAAAAATTCTCATTCCTTGCATGTTCAATAAAAGGCTTGTCTACAAACTGATGCAATCCATCCAAGTTGAGCACATCAGTGGGATCGAGATTGATGATCCCACTATTGTGTATGTGAACAACAAAGTATTCCCTGTGCAGTACATCAAACCAGTTCCGCAACATTGTGGTTGCAAAACTGTCCAAAGCCACAAGTATTGTGGGGCTTTTCGGATGGAATGACGACATCAGTTCCTCTTCAACTCAATGAGGCTCTCAACGCTTCCAATAATTCAGAAACTTCTAGGTCGTCGGAGGCTTCCATCCCACTGGAGGCAATGGCGCGTGAACGAGTACTATGGAAGTCATCATACGTTGCTTGATATGCTTCCTGAGAAGGAACCTGACTGCTGTAATGATCAGAATACAAATCATAGAGTCCACTCATACGCTTAAATAAAATGTTCAAGGCTCTGATAATCCGGAAGGGATTCTCCCCCAAAGAATGCTTTGGAGCCCCTTCAACTATCGGTGTCAAAATCCATTCATCATCTGTTGATTGTATGACACCCAAGGCCAACAACTGGGCATAGAATTCCAACTGCTCCTCAGCAATATCCGCAGACTGTGCGCGCGCCCGAGCGTCTGGACACAAATCTGGCAAACTACGTTCCCAACGTCGAGAAATGTGTACATCATTGACTTTCATAGACGGAGTGGTCTGCAACATCTCATAGTGATGGTGCAAATTGACGATTTCCTTCAAGGCATAAATTGGGATGACTGCAATGCCGATGTAGAGAACCAACACACGATCGCTGGTCCACTGTTGTTGACCAACTTGTCCCGGATCTTGAAAGCCAGATTGTCCTGCATCTGCTTTGGTCAATACATCAATGACCCCTTCATAACGTTTTAAACCATCTAGTACAGGCTTGGATCCAATGAGGATTGGCGTTTGAGAAAAGGGTGTACCAGCCATAGCTGCGGAATCCAACGAGGTAAGTGGTGTGGCCATTTTTCGCAACGCATCAAATTTTGCTTTCAAATACCGATTGACAACATCCGTCCATTCGTGATGCTTTTCGTGCCCTTCATCATCCAGGGCATCTTCAACCTCTCTCAACAATTCATAGCGAATAGAATCAGGCGTGGAACTACGCAGTCCATACATATGGCTGTATATCGCTTCAAAACGCAAGAGGTCTGGTATTCGAAGCCCATTGGACTCTGGATCTGTTTCATCCCCAAGAATCGTTATGGTCAATAAGTCTACCGATTTAACTTTGAAATCTCTGGCTATCGATTTGATACACCGTTTACCGTCGAAAGCCGAGTTTTTGGCCGATGAACGTTCTTCTTCTGCATCAATGGCCTCATTCACAACACGATTTACGAATTGGGTGTTGTTTAATATGTCGGGCATCACTTCTGCTTTAAGTTTGTCTTCCCAAAAACAATCCCACAATCGTTTGTGAGGTTGGTCATGCCCGTTCAAAGGCTGCAACACCTCCAATCGAAGCGCATAATCTTCTGACACATCGAGTGGTCTCTCCATAGCCTTGTCTGCCTCAACCTCCAATGTATTGGCAATACGAACGGCACTGCGAGCGATTTGAGCGTAACTGGCTGTGCGTTCATTCACAAAGGTTTGAAAGAACTTGTACACTGCGGCGGAAATGTACCATTTGGAAGCCTGATTGGTACGAGAAACCACCATAGACAACCGATTGTTTAATGTATCTGCAATACCACTGATATCCGATAGATCTTGATCATCTTTTCCAGTCCAAGAATGCCAGTAGGAACCCAGGAGCGATGTGGGTCGTGGAGGCATTCCGTCTAAGGCATCGGCAATCCCTGCCGATATGCCTGTATGACCATCTGTATCGAAAAGAGAGTTCGATTTGTTTTGATCAAACTTAGTTTCTGCCTCTCGAATCCAATCTGGCAACACCTTCTGAAGATGCAACACCAAATACCGTTCGTGATTTGGACCAAATCCACTTTGTTCACGCAAAGCGTTCAACACTTCACCTTCTTCGATTCGATCTTCAACCCCATCCAACAATTCATTGATCTTGCGTTGTCGATCTAGATTCTTCTTTATTGTAGCAAAGTGATCATTCTGCTCCTTCTTT
>CALDQI010000404.1:0-2536 GCA_937911635.1 uncultured Pseudomonadota bacterium
TATGAAGCAGCCCAGAATGTTGTTCACCGCTGTAACATGATCTCGCATCTGGCAAATGTCGGGGACACGCGAACATTAATCGTGCATCCGGCTTCAACAACGCATCGCCAGCTTTCCGAAGAACAACGCCTGGCGGCAGGCGTCGGTGACAATCTGCTACGGCTATCTATAGGCATCGAAAACGCCGAAGACATCATTGCCGATCTGGATGCGGCGCTGGCCAGATTTTAAGCTGATGACCCAGCCTATCCCATTCGGATATGCGCCAATGTGGATCTTTGACATTGGGGTTATTTGCCTTTTAACATGAACATATAATCAAGTTACAAGAGGAGCCAAAATCATGGCTATACCCATTGAGCGTATGCATACCAGCCAGCGTATGAGTAAAATAGTTACCCATAATGAGACCATCTATTTATGTGGTCAAGTTGGCAATCGCGGCGCGTCAATCGAAGCGCAGACCACCGAAGCTTTATCACGAGTGGATGCGTTGCTGGCCGAGGCAGGCAGTTCAAAAAAACATCTGCTTCAGGATATATCCTGCTTCTCAACTCCTCTCTGGAAAAAGATTCCATTAATATGACGTCTATATCCTTTGACAAAATCGTTCTATCTTTCATATCTGCATGCACATCGTCATTTGCAGCTAAAATTTGCAATTCAAAACTGCCTTCACACTGTTCGACAGCTTGAATCAATTCAAAATAGCCTTTTCTTTTGGCTTCTTGACCGCAAAAAAACAATAATTTTGGCTTTTGCTTTCGATTGCTTCTGTCTATCGCTTCTTGATAGGGGATGGCATTTCCTATGACATGTAATTTTTGAGGATCTACAATTTTACTAAAATAATCTTTCCAAGACTGAGACTGAACAACAATTCCATCTGGTTGTCGTAGAATCCAGCGTATCATTTTTTGAACTCTGGCATTGCTCCCTCCGTAAAAATTATCAAAGGCACCACCATATCGAACCACCACAGGAACTCCTTTTTGCTTAGCCATAATGGCATAATAAGCGGACTCCCAAAAGGAATAATAATCGGAAGATTGAATCTGAACGATATCAATATCTGTAAGTACTCCAAAATACTGCAAAAAATTGCGGCCAGTAACGCCCGTTGCCTTTAATAAACGTTTGGGATCTTGTTGAAAAATGGCATCATAATTGTGATTGGCTTCGCGATTTTTGGGAGGTCTGGAAATATTATAGGGCACAAATTCCCACGTTTCATTGAGATTGGAAACATGCATCAAATTTCGTTGGAATGTAACGATGCCACCGGTACTTTCGGCATGTGGACCAACGACTAGAACTCTTTTTTTAGAGGTGCTCATAGGATTTCCTTTTGGATAAGATTTGTGAACTCATTATAATTGAGTATCAAAGGAGATTCCATGCCTTCCTTGCAATGGATGTTCAATCGATTTAAAAACATGCCCCTTCAGGAAATTCCCCACAGAATTTCAGAGCGCCTCAAAATCGAACGAGACAAACAAGGTTCTTATACAGTACCACCACTTCCTTCCTCTATTGTAAACTCACAAAAAACACCATCTTTACCTTGGACAATCGATCCACAAAAACTGTCAAAGGGCTGGCAGGAAAAAATTCATGAAGATGCTCAAAAAATCATGAATGGCAATTTTCGTCTCCTATCAACTAATTTTAAATATGCCGATGATTGGGGACGAGATCCAAATGGAGAATACTGGCCTACTGCAAAAAGTTGCAGAATGATTGATGTTAAACACAGCACTGATGGTAAAGACATCAAACCTACTTGGGAATTACTCAAAATGCCACATTTACAAATCACCGCTTGGTCTGGTGCTTTGGGGAATATACAATCTCTGGATTTCACAAAGAAGTGTCTGTACTCTTTTCTAGACTGGGACAAACCTTTCAAAAATATATTGTATATCACAGGATATAACATTTCATCTCTTTTGCTTTCTTGGCTTTTTATAGGTTCTCTATGCCCAAAAATATTTGAAGAAAGACGTGTCGAATTTTGGCAGAGTATCAACCATTTATTGTTGACTCTTCGACGCTATCCTTCACTTTACTCCTCCGCGAACAATCATCGACTTGCTGAATTGGTAGCTCTTTACATTTTTGACAGACTTGCTCCGGAGTTACCACTCGCCAATGCACAGTTACATTTGGATGAAATTAACCAAAGAATTCCCGAGTTGTTTTTCCCAGATGGTGTAAATCAGGAGCAGTCCTTTCATTATCAAGCCAATACAATGGAGTTTTTCTTACTCACTCAGAGATTTTCTTCTCATGTTGGTGACACCCTACATGCCGATTCCTATGTAATGATGTCTTGTTCCTTCCTACATAGTCTATGCGATGAACACGGTATGCACTTTGATGTTGGAGACAATGATCACTCCTTTGTCTGCCGAGAAACACTAGAAGATCAATGTGCCGTTGTACAAATAACGGGTGCTATCAGTTCTCTATACAATCTAGATAAAATCCCTTTTGGCTGGTCTTTTGGACCTCGTGAAGTTTTGTTTGACATTCC
>CALDQI010000405.1:0-14635 GCA_937911635.1 uncultured Pseudomonadota bacterium
GTCAGATTGGCAAGAGGGTATTCAAACCATACAGCGACTTCAAACGCGTTTGCAAACGTTGCCAAAGTGGCGCGTGTTTGAGATCACCAAAGTGAATCATGAGATTCGGTATACCCGAGAATCCATCAGAATCATCCAACAAAACTTGCTGGAAGCAACAAAAGCGTGGATGACGTACATCAATGCGGAGCCCAAAGATGTATTTCGATTACTGACCGCTAGTAGAGGGATGGTATGTCCAGAGGTGAATGAGCAGTACATTCACATGCCTGAACATTCTATTGGAATGGTGCAGATCCCCAGTCTCTTTACCGATGCTGTGTTCATTTCTAAAATGTTGGTAACTCAAGAGTTGTTCGAAGTTGTGATGGGATACAATCCCAGCACCCACAAAGGATCCTTGCATCCTGTAGAAACTGTGAGTTGGTGGGATGCGGTTATCTTTTGTAATCGGTTGTCGGAACGATGCGATTTATTGCCGGCATACCGAATATTGGGTGGCCAAATAGAAGAGGTGTCGGGAGATGGGTTTCGACTCCCTGTTTGGAAAGATTGGAAGATGGCGGCTCGCAGTCAGAAAACACATCGATTCTCGGGTGCTGAGGATGCAGATTTGGTCGGGTGGGTCGATAATTCAGTTCGAAAAACCAAGCGCGTCGCTCAGAAGGAGTCAAATGATTGGGATATATATGACATGACTGGAAATGTAGCCGAATGGTGTTGGGATGAAGGCAGTGACCAAGGTACAAGAGGACATCGACTGATCGCAGGGGGCTCCTTTCGAGATCCGATTGAATGGGTGCGCATCGAGGCGTACAATTTCGAAGACCCACACTTTTCGAGTTTGGATTTGGGGTTTCGAATTTCTCGTCGATTGGAACAATAAACAGTTTAGTGCTATACTAAATTGGATTATAACTTGACCTGTCAATATATGGAGAAACCATGTGGTGGTTGTTGATATCGTGTTTGCTTTTTGAACCAGCGGGAATTGACTTCCCAAAGGAAGCTTGTTGCGATGATGTCGATACTGGAGATGATCAGGTTGTAGACTTCGACGGAGATGGTGTTACCACTTTGGGGGGGGATTGCGACGATCAAGACCCGTCTGTGTTTCCTGGTGCACCCGAATTGTGCGATTCTATAGACAACAATTGTGACGGGTTGATCGATCAAAGTTTTGCTATGGAGGTCAATCTTGAGCAACGGTATTTTGATTCGGACGCGGATGGGTATGGTCAAGATACTGCGTTTTACGTCTGTCCAAACACAATGCGTTGGTCTACAGAAAATACTGATTGCAACGATGGTGATGCAACGATTTTCCCCGGTGCTGATGAAATTTGTGATGGTGTTGATAATTCCTGTAATGGTCTGATTGATGATGCCGATCCTTTGGCGATAGCATTTTTCAAGTACGTCGATGCAGATGGGGATGGATATGGAAACGGACTTGAGGTTCAGTTTACGTGTCGGACGGATGGTTTTGCTTTGATAGAAGGAGACTGCAATGATGAGAATCCTTTCATTAATCCCGGCGAGATTGAAATATCGATGGACCTTATCGATCAAGATTGTGATGGTCTTGATGTTCAAGATTATTCGGAATGTGGATCTCAAGTTGAGGAATGTTCCGAAGTCCTTGCACTCAATACACTGATGGTTCCATTTCAACGTGTTGAATCTGGGTCAGATCCTTTGAGCCAATATGAGATCTTGTATCCATTCGCTATGATGTCTACAGAGATGACTCAAGTGGTCTATGAATCTTTGGGGTTCACCAATCCTTCGGCATTTCAAAACAATAATTCCGGACAGAACCCTGTTGATTTGGTGACTTGGCATCAGGCTGCCATGGCAGCCAACGCTCTCACAACCTATGTGAACCTCAATTACAATGTTTCGCTCTCGGCGTGTTACACATGCGATGCCAGTTTCTGTGAATCATCCCCGGAAGAACTCATCTGCACAGGGTATCGCTTGCCTACGAATGCCGAGTGGGAGTACGCTTCTAGAGCGGGGACGGGTGACGACTTTTCAATGGGAGGCACCGGCAACAATGGTGGTTCAGTTGTTGACCCCACATCATGTGATCCGTCAGGGGGCCAGTTCCAACAAGTTTCGCGTTCCAATCTGACAGATTTTGCTTGGTATTGCGCGAATGCATACTCTACCGATCAGGCATACGGGCTGTCCACTTATCCTGTGGCTACGAAGAATCCTAATGCATGGGGGTTTTACGATATGCACGGGAATGTCGCTGAATGGGTGTATGATACGGATGTCGGTTTTGGATCCGGCGGAACAGACTATTGGAGTTACAATTCCGACAGTGCATATGGATTGTTGAGGGGCGGCGGATTTTATGATCAGCCGGAACAGTTGAGCAATTTCTTTGTTTTTGAACAAATGGAAAGAGAATATGCTCAGATTTATGCAGGGTTTCGATTGGTTCGTCGACTGGAATACTGATGGAGATATCAGTCTCTGACAAGTTGTTACCTCCATCGCGGTCGATTTTGGAGACAACGTATCCAGGACTGCTGCTGGCTGGCTTGGTATTCTGGTGGCTTGGTGGATTTACGGACGGTTTTATTGGACACCCATATGGAGACATGCCTGATCATGTCTGGGGCAATGAATGGTTCGCACAAGAACTGAGACAAGGACGATGGCCGACATGGGTGAAAGACAATCACTTTCCGACTGGTGGCGTGTTGTGGCACATTGATCCGTTGGGTGGTTGCTTTCGTCGCATTCTACTTTTTCTGCCACCACATTGGATCTGGAATGTCTATGTGTTCACATTGGTGTTTGGTTTCTCGTGGACAGTATTTCTATGGTCAGAGCGGTTGGGTGCCTCTAGACAAGCAGCCATGCTATTGTCTGTGCTCTCGGTCTTTAATCCATATATGGCTGGGTTGATCCATTCAGGACTAACCGAGTATATGGGGCTTGGGTTTGGTGTCCTATTTGTATTGTACTTGCGTGAACAGAGATGGTTTGTTGCCGGTCTGTGGTTGATGGTTATTGGTTTGCAAAGTTTCGTAGTGGGTCTGATTGCGAGTTTGTTTGGAGTGGTTCATTTGTGGATCAATATTGGAGTTCCAAGAACCAGAGAGAAGCTTCTGAAGTGGTTGCAGGTTGCTTTGCCAAGTCTCTGTGTAGTCCTTCCATTTGGTATTCTTTGTTTACAAACGTTGCACGATTCAAATGCTGTATTTACACCGATGGATGCACCGGGATGGAACTTTAGACGCTTACCTGTGGTTGATTTGGCAGGGTTTGTCCCTCCTGGAGATTGGGTTCATCCGGATACGCGCGAATGGAATCCTGGAATTGTACAAAATCACTCCCTTGGGTGGGGTTGGCTCATTTGCATTTTATTTGGACTGTATACATCGGTAAAGAAAGGTTGGGATTCACAACTGAGAACATGGGCCGTATTTTCACTCTTTGCGATGGGTCCGAGGCTATCAATCTTGAGGTGGATGCCAATGGGTGGGGGGATTTTACTTCCTTTGGCTGTATTTTATATTCCCGAGTCTCCATTTAGATGGGTGCATCATCCATACCACTTGGTGATGTTTGTTTGGATAGCCAGTATCCCAACAGTGGTCCTCGCTGCAAGGCACATGCCCAAATGGCTGTGGGTGTTTATCGCTATCGCAACGACTGGAGAAGTTTGTACAGGGTCGGTACCAGTACCCTTTGTTCGGACTCAATTTCAAGAGGACGTTAGCGTTGAAGGCCCAAGACTCGATTTTCCCCCGGACCATTCGACTGCAAATAGAACCTATTTGATTCAGCAGCTTCGGCATAGAGAGCCCATTGCCTATGGAATCAATCAATGGATGCCTTCTGTTGTCTTTCAGGATGCCGGTATGCAACGGTGGCTAAAAGTTCTGGATGATCCCGTCCGTAGAAGTCAAAATCGCGATCAACCTCCGAAGCCTCTGAAGTGGCTTCAATCCAGTGATGACTCAACAGAATTGGGGGCGTTGGGATTTGATTGGTTGGTTGTACATCTTCAGTTTTTATCGTTCACAGAACAACAACAATTGCGCCCACTTTTGGATTCAGAGTTGGGCGATCCCAGTGTAGAGTCGAATGGTGTTTGGGTGTACCCGTTGGGTAAAAATGAGTAAATGCCTCAAATTGTCAACAAATGTAACCAAAACACTGTTACAATACACTTAAAGAGGAGCACAACATGTTTTTGGCAGTACTGGCTATCGGCTGTGTAGACTATGAACTGAACCGTCGAACGATGGTCGACTCCTACGTTCAGTCGTCTAGACAATCCGGAGTGGATATCCTATGGGTTGTCGACAATTCCGCTTCGATGTTCGAAGAGCAGGAACAGTTGGGTGCGCACACCGCACATTTTACAGATTATCTGACTCGTGTTCCTGTGGAGTTTCAACTGGGTGTCATCACCACTGATGTGGATGTAGACAGTCCGGGTATGTTGGTTGACAATACAGTCTTGACGCGCGAGAGTTCACAAATCGCAACCCGTTTCGCAGATCTGATTACCATGGATGAAGGGTCTCGCGATGAATATGGTTTTGAAACTACGATTGCCGCTCTCGATCCGTCTGGTGTAAATGGGGCTGTCCTCAATTCCAGTGCAGATTTGGAAATCGTATTCTTTTCCGATGAAGATGAGCAGTCCGACATGGGAGTGGGTGCATTTGTAGATGCATTGGCATCCTACAGACCCACTGCGAATGTTGTTGTCAATACAATCTCAGGGGACCCTCCAGAAGGGTGTGCTTCTATTGTTGGTGCTGCCGATCCAGGTTTTCGCTATCAAGAGGCCCAAGAGATGACAGGTGGGCTGAGAGAGTCCATTTGCTCTTTGCATTATGATGCCTTGCTCGAACGCATTGCTCTAAAAGCACTCGGCCTCGAGAATACTTTTGCCCTCAACGCGGCTCCAGATTTGGATACGCTGGAAGTACTCGTCAATGGTGCCAATATTCATCGTCGAGAGAGGCACGGTTGGCAATATGACGCCGGTATGAATGCCATTATCTTTGACGGTTTTGCGGTACCACCACCTGGCGCAGATATAGTGTTTCGCTATTCATTGTGGATTGGTACAGAAGAGTCTCTGGAGGCTTTTGCAGAAGATACAGGTCTAGAAGGAGAAGAACAATGATTGGATTGTTGTGGACATACTTGGCGTGCCAACCTGAACCTCTAGGTTTAGCCAATGGAGATATTGCATCTATTCGGGTTGAGCCAACAGAATTAACCCTCGTTACGACTCCCGATGAGCCTGCAGAAGCTGAGTTTATAGCCTATGCAACGATGGCAGATGGAACAGAGCTGGAAATGGACCTGCTCTCTTGGAAAGTGAGTAATTTCTCGGCGGGCGATATCGATGAAGATGGTCTCTTTGAATCGGTGGATACCAATGGCGGGATTACAGATGTCATAGCTCAATCTTTTGGCGTGGAGGGTGCTGCTCGAGTCACCGTTATCTTCACTGAAGACGTGATGGCAAATGAACTTCCCGAAACGGTGGCAGACTTTTTTAAAGTTGCACCGTCATCAGATGATGCAGCCTTGGTAATGACGTATCCTCTCGACAATGTGATCATTCCTCGAAATCTTGAGGGCTTGGGATTTTCATGGGATGATGCATCTTCTACGGATGCAACGGTCTATCGTTTGCATTTTCAATCAGAGATAACCGACATCTCTGTGTATACAGATTCATTGACTTGGATGAGCAACTCTGATTTGTGGGAGATGATATCGGCTTCGAACAGAGATGGACGGGTTACCGTTGACGTATCTGCCGGAGAATGGTCGGGAGATTCCCTCAGTAACGTTCGACAAGGTCCCTTGATCAACATTCAAGTGAATCGATTTGATGCTCGTGGTTCGGTTTTGTACTGGGGGATTTTCGAGCAGTCTGCATCCATTATGCGGATTCCAATCGGCACAACAGAATCAGAACAGTTTTGGACTTGTGAAGGGAACAACTGTTGTATTGGTTGTCATGCACTGGCAGATGATGCAGATCGATTGGCCATCACCCACAATGGTGGTAAGTTCTCCGTGATTGACGTTTCGGTTCCAGAGCAACCCGAAGAAGTTATCCCAGTCACTGTGGATCATTCAAACCACGCAGCGTTTAAAGCAATGTCTCCAGATGGGCAATACATGTTGGGCACCGATGGTCCCACACTCATTTTGTATGATGTGATACAGGGCGTTCGAATCAAAGAGTTTCAATACCCCATGCCAATTTCTCATCCCGATTGGAGCCCAGATGGGTCACAGGTGGTATTTGTCCGAGTTACAGGCTCAGCTGCCTCAGATATGGAGTTTAAAAATGGTGAGATTGTACAAGTGGATTTCAACGAAGACAATTTGACGTTGGAAAATGAAATGGTGTTGAAGACTCGTGATACAACGTACAATTTCTATTATCCAGCGTACTCCCCAGATGGCGATTGGATCGTCTACAATCGCTCTAAGAATGATTTTCCGAGAACTGATGGACATTTTGGTTGTTATGCAGCTCCAGATGCAGAGGTTTGGCTGATGAGTCGCGATGGCAGCATTGATATCCGATTGGACAACGCCAACGCCGATGGCGCGATTCAGAACTCCTATCCGAGATGGGGACCGTTGCCAGACGATGATGTTCTCTGGCTGGCATTCTCTTCGCGTCGCGACTATCCGATTGATCCATCGATGCAACCACAAATTTGGATCGTGGGTGTCAATCCCGAACTCGCTCGTCAAGGCGAAGATCCTTCGGCGACGCCACTCTGGCTTCCCGGGCAATCGATCATGAATGACAATCACCTTCCAGTTTGGTGGTCAAAATGATGTGGACGATTGCATTTGCTGTATTGGGGTGTGCCGACCAACTACAATCCGGCACGCCACAGGTTGGTTCAAAGTTGATGGCTGATTACACTGGCTTGGTCGAGGATGCGGCCTGGACTTATCGAAATCAAGGATGGAATTATGACGATCCGGACAATTTGCTCGATACGACGCTATTGCCCGCAAGGCACATCGGAGATGGCGTAGTCCAGCTTCGTCGTGGGGTCAGCTGGACAGATTCCAATGATCATGGTGTGCTCTACTTTGATACTACGGATGGTGGGCTGGCTTTGACGAAGTGGAGTCTCCCAGGCAACAACGGTGAGGGGTGGTATCCCTTTGCAAATGAAGAAATCGTCGTGGGAGAGACAATTGACGGAGATTGGTCCTGCGAAGCCTCAGAACCAGTAGACGGTGCAGAAACCTTTTATGCGTCCTATGAGTCGGTATTTGTGTTTAATTGCACTGGTGGTGGATTGGAAGGAGAGTGGGTATTTGCCAACGGGTTGGGACTGGTGCAATACCTCTCGCCAGATGCCTCGAGTGGCTTGGAACTGGTGGCGCCTTGGTAACAAACATATAGAACCGAGATGGTACCACTCCAGAGACCTAAGAATAGGGCTGTGGCTCAGTTTCAGGTGCTGCTAAGTTGTATTTAGATGTACGTCAGCAAAGTGTATACACTGAGAGCGATTGTCGTACAGATGAACAAGAGTTTTTGCAGTCGTTCCTTTTCAATCTCTTCATGCAATCGTGTGAGTTCACTCTCTAGACTTAGATTCCGATCATGGGGTGAGGGTAGCATTATCCCATCAAGAGTACCTTCTTCAATGATGTCGTCCAAATCAACATCCAAATCCTCAACTGGCGTATTGTGTTCTTCCCAAGCGATATCGCGATTGGTCTTTCGTCTAAATCGATCTCTTTTCTTATCCTCTGCAAACAACTCATTCATCACTTGAGTCAACTGACGGGATAGAGAACTGATGGTATGTGGATGAATCTCTTCTGACAATGCCTCTTGAAGATCCTTTGCAGACTGGTATCGCATGTTGGGATTGGGGTTCAACGCTCGACAGATAATTTTATTCAACTTCGGCGAGAGACTGGTGTTGTGTTTTCTTGGTTCCACAATCTGACAGGATTTAACAGCGTCGAGCAGGTCTTTGTCATTCTCCGCATCGAATAGCTTTTGCCCTGTGAGCAACTCATAGAGCAAGATTCCGACGGCAAAAACATCCGAACGATGATCGATATCGGTACCGTGTGCCTGCTCTGGGCTCATGTATCGATACTTGCCTTTCAAGACACCAGAGTTTGTGATCTCAGCATGTCGTTTCGCTTTGGCAATTCCAAAGTCAGCGATTTTGACTTCACCCGTATAGGAAAGCAAAATGTTGGCGGGCGATAGATCTCGATGGACCAAACCCAATGTCTCTCCTTGCTCATCTGTACGCGTGTGAGCGTACTCCAAGCCATGACAAATTTGATGGGCTATGAACAGTGCGAGTGAAGTGGGCATCGCATGGTTGCGATCCTTGCCTCGACCCATCAGTGTTTTCAAATCTCGTCCTTCGACAAATTCCAATGCAATGAAGTACTGTCCTTGAAATTTGTCAAAGTCATAGATTTGGACGATGTTTTGATGCTGTAAGGCAACATAAATCTTTGCTTCAACGACAAACATATCGACAAACCGTTGGTTTGCAGACAAATGTGGGAGGATTCGTTTGACTACCAGCGGCATTTCAAACCCATGAATGCCAAAAATGACGGCATTGAAGACTTCAGCCATACCACCAATGGCCATTTTGTCGATTAGATAGTATCGTCCAAACGGCCTGGGCGTAAAAGCAACGACCTTAGTTGTCTGTTGTGTCATTGCTTTGTGAAGTGTTGTCTGAAAAGTAGATTTCTAATTCTTCACAATCCCATTCTTCTTCTAATACGGGGCGAACTTGTCGGCAGTCTTGACGATCTTCTCGAGTTTTCTCACCTTGTTCGTCTTTGCATTCAGAAACCATGTCGGACGTAACGGTATACCCGCATGTATCTTCAGCAAACTTGGCCATATCATCGCAAAGTGACTTACAGGGGGAGCACCCCAGTGTTCCACAAATGAGACTGCCAAACAATCCAATTCTTACAACTGTGTGTAGGAGTTCAAGCATCATCAACCATCCATTTTCATTCTTCTATGTATCCAGTTATCCTAATTTCACAATCTGTGCATGGTTCACACTGCAATGGGAGAAAATCTTGAATACACGATCATTGTCAGGTTTTGGTGTGTTGCAGGTTGAGCCGACAGATCATTGTAATTTGGCCTGTGGCATGTGTAGGCCGCATGCCGAAAAATGGTCTCAGATTCATGCGGTTCCAAAAGGGTTTCTTGCGGTCGACCTTTGGACAAAAGTGGTGGATTCCTTCTTGGCAGATGGTGTTACGTTCGACCACATTATTTTCCAGTGGCTGGGAGATCCTCTGTTTCATCCAAAACTTCACGAGATAATTCAGCAGGCACAGCGTCTTAAGGGGCATGTTCAGTATTTAAGGGTCGATAGCAATATGATTCTCCTTGATGAAGCTAGAATGTTGAGTCTACTCATGAGTGCCACTGGAAGTGTACCATTGTTACTTGTGGCTTCGATTGATGCGTATAGTATAGATGCTTATAAAAGGGTTAAAGGCTTCGATAGGTTGACCATCGTTCGAAAAAATATACGTCGTTTGCTTCGTTTTCGACGAAGACTTCATTCTCCCGTGAACTTGCAACTTCAGTTTGTGGTACAAGATGGGAATGCTCAGGAGGCACTGGCATTTCGGTCATATTGGCTCGATATTCTCAACTGTTATGGAACTGGGGACCTTTGGCATGATGAGATTATGTTCAAGCGTCTGTCTGTTGATGGAGGTGCTCAAGGGCAACAAAAGGCAGATGATTTGTATGAGAAATCGATTTTACAACAGGGCTTCTGTAATGAAGTCCTCGATGGGGTTCAGATTCAGGTCTGGGAGCGTGAACCATGGCAGTCTACTCAAGAATCGACTGTCGAGACGAAACGCACTGCATGTCCAGCCTTGTGGAGTACTCCAGTTATCCGACACGACGGAGCACTAATGTTGTGTTGTGCTGATTTGGAAGGACAGATGTCGCTTGGTAACCTGCAAACTACTCGATTTTCTGAGTTGTGGTTGTCTGAATCTGCTCGCAAACGAAGGCGTGAGCATTTGGCAGGATATTTTAACGATAAGTGCTTAGATTGTGGTGGCGTAAACTGGTATTCACTTCCCGAACATCATTTGGACTGGAGTTAAGCATCTTCAGGTACGGTATATTAGAAGGCGATGACAGGGCCCAAACTGATTTGCGGTGCCAATCCCGATGGATTTAGCGTACCACCAGCCGGTGATGGAACCTGACGGAAATACTGACCGCTCCAGAAACCAAACGCCACATTGAGATTGATTCCAAATCCATCCGCAACCATGAAGTTTGATCCGGCACGACCTCGCAGTCCGATGGCTGCACCAGAACCAGCACCCGCATACGCAGGGAGTATCTGCATATCTGCACCTACGTAGGGTTTGGCCACCTTACCTTCAAAGTGGTATTCGGCACCTAGCGAGATGGGAATGAGTACTCTCCAAGACTGTTGCAATACATCTGTTGGTTCACCATCTTCGTCTAGAACCGGCATGGCTTGATTGGTTGCATACCCTTCTCCACCAATGTGCACAGAGACAGCTTCGGATAGATGAATGCCAACTTCACCGCCATATGTGACAAAATTGAGTGTTTGAAAATTTCCGCCGCCGACTTTACCAGTCAGTGTTGCTGCAGCATCCATTCGGCTAGAACGTGTAGGACTAGATTTCTTTGTTCTAGAACTGGATGAGTTGTACTCTGTTGAAGGTTTGTATTCTGATTTGGGTTTGGATTTTGATTTTTCCTTCGTGGGTTTTGGCTCGTCAAAAGAAAAGTCCATGTCGTCTTCTTCCTCTTCTTCAACGACTTCGACAGTTGAAGGCGCAAAATTAAAGTCAAAGTCCTCTTCACTATCTGCAGAGTCTTCTGCCATGGCTTGGTCCGCCAAGCGTTTTGCCTCTGCTTCCATCGCGAGTCGACGAGCTTGCTCTTCCATTTCCTTTCTACGCCGTTCTTCTTCAGCGCGCTGTGCCTCTTCCTTTCGTGCACGTTCTTCGGCCGCCTTTTGTTGCGCTAAGCGTTCTTCTTCTGCTGGATCAAGTGAGAAATCTCCGAGAGGGTCTTCATCACCCCCAAAAATATCGCCTTCTTCATCCAAAACGTCCGCAGTCATAGGACCGGCTGCAACGGTTTCTTCCTCTTCCTCGACCACATTTCCTGTAACGACTTCTTGGATGTAGCCTCCCACATCTCCAGCAACGGACAATGGGTCATCGGCGATTCGAAATCGTTTCATCCGAATGATCTTGCCGTTTTCGTACAATACAACGAAAAATTCCAACTCTTTGCCAATCTTTGTGACAGACCCAGCTACCATTGAGTCGGCACCTTCTGCAGAGGCTATTGAACTTAGACAGGAAACCGACTTCAAACATTTTGGCGTCAATGTTTTTGGCCGCGCGTCTGCTGGGTAGACCATGTCGTATCGACCAGAAAAATCGACTTCAGAAGTGATGAGTGACGTCAGATTTCCAACCTTCACAGTTGGAAGATTGGGAGAGTACAATGGTATAACGACAGAGTCACCGGCTAAGGCTGTATTGGAAAGAAGGAATGTAGAACTGGCAAACGCAAAAGTTAAAAGCGATGAACGAAGACGCATAGGACTCTCCTCATTGTAGACTAAGAGTATTTTATCCGATCATCCATCCCATCGCATGTATTCATATGTTAAGAACCTGTAACAAAAAAAGCCCCACAGTCAGTGGGGCTTTGGTTTCTGTCTGTTCAATCAATGAATCTTACTTCTTGAGTCCAACAGCAGATTTAGCGACGGTGGTCTCTGTGCCATCGGCATACTTCACGGTGAAATTGTCTCCGTCAATCTTAGAAATGATGGCTTCTTTTGCAGAGCCATCCTCTTGCTTGACGGATACACCATTTCCTTCAGAATAGGTTACGGTTGTCTTGACGGCTGTACCTTGTCCAATTCCTGTGCAAATCCCACCGGCTTTACATTCGTTTTTGATCAGCTTGAAGTTTTTAACAGTTTGATAGCCTTCCTTTTTCGCTTTGCCTTTGAGCATTCGTTCCACTTTGGCTGGAAGCAATTTGGACTGGGGTGCTTTTACCTCTCCAGTTGTCATTAGCTTTTCACTGGTCTTGACGTCTGGCTTGGTTCCACCAACGGTGCCATCATCTGTCGCCGCATCTCCATCTTTGCCACTTGCATCAGCTACTGCTGCAGCCCCTTCTTTTGGTTCTGGTTTAGGTGCTTCAGCCTTTGGTTCCTGTTTGGGGGCTTCATTGACCTTTTTGACTGGTGGAGTGGGTATGTCTTGGGGTTCTTCTGCGTCGCCGCATGCAAACATGAGTGCAAGTAAAGTTGTATACATGAGTTCTCCTTAAATGTAGTGGGTATAAATTCACCACTGATCATATAATGAATTGAGACAGTTTGAACGAAAAAAAATAAAAAAGGTCCGGGTGTGGACCTTTTTCTGTGCGAAAAACTTGGTTGTTAGTGCATGATTCGCACTAAGACCAGTTTTCACCCCATACCGCGAAGCGATTACGCTTGGGCAAACGCTTTGTTGTATGCTTTGTGCAAGCGACTGCAACGACGATCGGATTGGTTTTTATGAATGATTCCCTTACCTGAAATACGCTGAATGTGCTTCACATTGCGCTTTAACAGCGCAGCAGCAGCCTTTTCATCACCAGCTGCGATTGCGGCTAAAAATTCTTTGTTCAGAAATCGCATCCCTTTAATGTAGTATCGGTTGCGGGCGTTTCGTTTTAGGTTTTGTCTTTGTCTTTTCAATGCGTCCTTGTGCGTGGCCATTGTTTGCTCCTAACTGTATGATTCTTTAAAAAAACTGCCATCACAGTTCTTTTGTGTACCACATTCACTATTCCATTTGGTCGATGTTGTCAATTTACAGGTCTAATTTTCGACGACAGTGGGATTCGAACCTGTTTTGTGTTACCTACGGTTTTGCATAATTGTGCCGTATATCAGTGTATGGTTTTGTAAGATTATTACCATCGTCGTTGACCACACTTGTTTAAACGACGTTGTACTTAACTTTGAAGTGTGCTTGTTTCAAAGAGTCTATTGTGAGGAGATGCTGTGAAGGTATGTGTTGTCGGAACTGGCTATGTTGGGTTGGTTGTAGGCGTTTGTTTGTCCGACCGCGGACATACAGTGTGCTGTGTTGATCGTGATCAACAAAAGATATCCAATCTGCACAAGGGTATTCTACCGATTTATGAGCCTGGGCTTGAAGGAATCGTTACGCGAAATGTAGATGCTGGAACATTAACATTTTCTACGGACACCGAAGCGGAGATAGCTAAGGCTGAAGTGGTTTACATAGCCGTTGGGACACCCAGTGCTGAAGATGGTTCGGCCAACTTGACAGCCGTGAGGGCTGTGGCTGAGCAAGTTGCAACTGCGGCCTCCGAAGGGGCAGTCGTAATCATAAAGTCTACTGTACCTGTTGGTACGGCTGATATGGTGAGAGATATCGTAAACGGTTCAAATGTTGTCGACGTGGTGTCCAATCCCGAGTTCTTACGCGAAGGGGTCGCCATTGAAGATTTTGAAGCACCAGATCGCATTGTTGTGGGCTATCGAGAACCTTTTGCCAAGCGGCAGATAGAACGATTGTACGCGTCCTTTATCGAAGCCGGTCATCCAATTTATTTTATGGATAACCGCTCTGCTGAAATCACGAAGTATGCTGCGAATTCTTTGTTGGCTACAAAAATTTCATTCGCGAATGAACTGGCACGCCTATGTGATGCTGCGGGTGCAGATATTGACTCGGTGCGATTGGGAACTGGGTCCGACTCCAGAATTGGTGCGAAATTTTTGTATGCAGGTGTTGGATATGGTGGGTCTTGTTTCCCAAAAGATGTGAAAGCCTTGATTCATATGGCTGATCAGGTTGGTGTCACGATGCAGATTGCCAAGGCTGTTGAGACCGTCAATGCAGAGCAAAAGGTCATTCTCGTCCCACAGATACTTCACGATCTTGGAGCGGATCTGACTGGTCGTAAGTTTGCACTGTGGGGCTTGGCGTTTAAACCTCAAACAGACGATATTCGCGAAGCACCAGCGCTTTACATGATTGAAGAGTTGACAAAACGCGGTGCTGAAGTGGTGGCTTTCGACCCTGAAGCAATGGAGAATGTCCGGCAACAAGTGGGAGATGTGATTCAGTATGCTGAGAGTAAAGAGTCTGCTTTACTGGGAGCGGATGCGTTGATTTTGATGACAGAATGGCAACATTTTCGTTCACCCGACTGGTCTAAGATAGCCGAGTCCTTGAAAGGACGATATGTTTATGATGGTCGCAATATCTACACTTCCGAAGAAGTAGAGAAGGCGGAGCTTATATATCACGGCATTGGAAGAGGCTATCGTTCATGAAATTTGAAAAGTCCAAGATTCGAAATTTCGCCATTATCGCACACATTGATCACGGTAAATCAACGATTGCGGATAGATTTATGCAGGAGACCAATTTGGTCTCAGAGCGTGACCAGAAAGCCCAGTATTTAGACAAGATGCACCTCGAGCGTGAAAGAGGGATTACCATTAAAGCCCAAACTGTAGCGATGCCA
>CALDQI010000406.1:0-4547 GCA_937911635.1 uncultured Pseudomonadota bacterium
TACATTCCAGTATAGGCATCATTACCACCGCAACCACTTGGATAGTCACCACCAATCGCATGGAACACAACGTCATCCGGATTGGTTTTCAAACCTTGAAATAGGGATACGTAGTACGCATAAGTATTGACAGACTGTTCAGGTTCATCGGATACACCAACCAAGTTCAGTTTGGCGTTTTGACGAACCACACCGTAGTTACACCCACCTGGGTCTGGAGCACCGTTGATGTCAACGGATTCACTCAAGAAAGACTCAAAGAG
The DNA here is from genome assembly GCA_937911635.1 of uncultured Pseudomonadota bacterium. GTDB lineage: Bacteria > Myxococcota_A > UBA796 > UBA796 > UBA796 > CAJWHX01. The sequence continues at coordinate 264 of CALDQI010000406.1, forward strand.
TGAGAATGCAGCTTCGGTATAGGTTGCATATGGAACATTCATATTACAGTTGGACGAAGAGAAACAATCAATCATGGTGGCGATTGTGGTTTCAGCGTCTCCACCCGAGAAGCTGTTGTCGATGAACTTGTCACCGCCGTAGACACAACCATTGTCTCCTACAACTGCAGCTACGTGGTAGTCTGAGTTCATACCTTGAAGGGTATTTACGAAAGCCTCGAAGTTTTGGTTCATCAATGCAATATCGTCATACATCGAGCATGAACGGTCAACGGCGAAAATGATGTCACTGGACCCTGCCAAAGGCTGAACGAAGCTGTCTTCATGCATATCATAGATTTCCCCCAAACCATTTTGAGTCACCAATGCCTCAGGAAGATAAGGGTCGTTTGAGGATACGGTCAAGAAAGATGCATCACTAATGCTGTCCATTGGTGCATAGTCTACAAAGACATCAATACTTTGACTTGGGGCGATCGTCCATGGAAGAGGACCATTGACTGGCTCCAATGCATCAAAGTCTAGATCATTCGACGCTGTTGACCAGTCGAAAGAATCAACCACCAAGTCAGCAGTACCGATATTAGAGATGGTCAGTGGCTGAGAAGAATCGCAACCCACATACAGCATTCCAAAGTCATACTCAGAAGGGGTAATGTCGATGACCGGTGCAACACCAACACCGTTCAACTGAATCTCTGCAACAGGAGTGTCCGGGTCATCTGATTCGATTAAGGCATACCCACGGTTATTGGCAGCGGTTTGAGGCGCAAACGTAACAGCAAACTGTGCTTGACCATTGGGTGGAATCAATGCGGAAGTGATGGCGTTCAGGCTGAAAGGTCCAGTGTCATCATCTACGTACAAATCTTCAATGTGAAGGTCGACTTCTCCAACATTGGAAACAATGACAATTTCCTGTGCTTGAGTACCACCGGTGGCATCGATATTTGGAAAGTTAATTACGCTTGGAGTGACTTGAATATCGGGGACACCATCATCACTGAGATCGTTGAGACCGTTGTTGGTTTCTTTGATTTCGTATTCTTGACAGGCGAACATCAGTCCGATGACACTAAAAAGAACTGGTTTTTTCATGTGTATTGTCCTCCGAAGTTGTTTGACGAGCACACAATACAGTGCTGTCTAAACAAAACTATATATAAACTGTGTATAAAATCACACCTTATTGTATCTGAGATTATGGTAGTTGATCAAGTAAATTCCTGAATCTACTGAAATTATCGTTCATAGAACAGGTGTTTTGTATGATTCTATGCATGATATGGGCATCTGTCACATCTACCTTGCAGGGTACTTTTAACATATTCTTTACCGAACCACTGAACCTGGTTCTGTATCTTCGGACAAGGTTTGAATGTGTGTGCCATCTTCTGTTTTGGCGATCAAAATGAACATGTTTTCTGTACCAAACAACGTCATGGGTGTACCCGTTTTGAATTCGGATCCTGCAGTGACCAAGGACTGTAACCGATCGCCACCCGCTGCCATCAGCATGCCTTCAGAAGGAACCCCGCGAAGTTTAGATGGTTTCAGATTGGCAACCACGGTCACCTTTTGATTGATGAGTTCTTCAGGCTTGAATCGACTAGCGATTCCTGCAACGATGCTTCGAGGTTGGGCTTCTCCAACATCTACTTTCATAACCAACAGCTTGTCGGCTTCAGGATGTCCACCTGCTTCGACGATCTGACCGGCGCGCAAATGAATTTTCTCAAAATTTTCGACGGATGTTGGACCGACTACAACGACGCCTTGTCCTACAGCGGCATCCGATACTGTTGGCAACTGATTTCCATGGATTTCAACTGGGTTTTCTCCCCCAATGCTCACTGTTATCGTCTGTGTTTCACCGGTGTTGACTCCAGTAATGACCCCACTTTGAAAGGGGACGGCTTGAAATACTTTCAACTTGATTTTCTTGGCTTTTGGCGCTGCAGGCGTCTCTGGTTTACGTTCGATGCCCAAGGCTTTATCTCTCGCCTCTTGAATATCTGGTGGAAGCTTCTTCATTTTTGGAAAGAGTGGCTTGCCCATCTTGGTTTGAACACCAGCAGTGAGCCCATTTAATTCATCAAGTGTATCGGCATTGAACTCTGTAACGCCGAGTGCTGATAAGAGTTCTTGGCACTTGTTCGGCATAATTGGATAGAGCAACCAAGAAGCGACCCTGCAAACTTCTAAGGCATAGCGCATGACTTGACCGCAGCGCTCTTCTTGACCGATTTTCATTAGCTTCCAAGGCTGTTCGACTTGAATGTAGCGATTGCCTTCTTGAATTAGCACTTGCAGTGCTTCTAAGGCATGAAAGAACTGAAGGTTGTCCATGTGTTTACGGAATGTAGAGACACAGGTCCGAGAGGCTTCCTCAAGTTTGAGGTCGTTATCCGTACGGTCTCCAATTTCAGGAATGATCCCTCCGTGAGAGTTTTGGAGCAACCCGATGGAGCGTTGATACAGATTTCCGATGCCGTTCGCCAAGTCTGAATTGTAGCGCACCAAAAAGTCATCGTGTGCAAAGTTCCCGTCGACTCCAAATGGAATATGACGCAGTAAGAAGTACCTTACGGGGTCGACTCCATAGCTGTCAACAAGCAAATGAGGATCAACAACATTGCCCAAAGATTTACTCATCTTTTGTCCTTCAACGGTCCACCAGCCGTGTGCCATCAAGCATTTGGTTGGTTCAAGTCCCAGAGCAAAAAGCATTGTAGACCAATAGACAGCGTGGGTGGTAAGGATGTCTTTGCCGATCAATTGAAAAGAGGCTGGCCATAATCTTTTGAATGTTTCAGATTGATCTGATTCAGATGGATGATAGCCCAAAGCGGTAATATAATTGAGTAAAGCGTCAAACCAAACGTAGGTCACATAGTCGGCATCAAAAGGAAGTTCGATACCCCAAGAGAGACGTGATTTTGGACGAGATATGCAGAGGTTCCCCACGTCCTTTCTCAAGTATCCGAGCATTTCATTGCGACGAGAATCTGGCTGAATAAATGTTGGGTTGTCTTCAATCCACTGACGCAGCTGGTCGGCGTACTTAGACATTTTGAAAAAGTAGTTTTTCTCTTGAATCCATTCAACTGCCATTCCTGTATCGGGACACTTTCCATCCACCAAATCCTTCTCAGTCCAAAATCGTTCTGCAGTCGTCGAGTACCATCCCTCATAATTGTCTTCAAAGATGTCTCCTTTGTCAAAGAGGTCCATTAAAACGGCTTTCACCACTGTAGTATGACGATCTTCAGTCGTTCGAATAAAGTCATCAAACTGAATATCCATCTTTTCCCATAGAGCTTTAAAGGGTTCAACCATTGCATCGACGTGCTCTTGAGGTGTTTTTTGTAATTTTTGAGCGGCGTCATATACCTTTTGACCATGCTCATCTGTACCAGTCAGAAAGTGCGTTTCTCGTCCGTGCAATTTGTGCCAACGGGTCATCACATCTGCAGCGACTGTGGTGTAGGCATGTCCCAGATGTGGTTTGTCATTGACATAATAGAGCGGAGTAGTGATATAGAATGTGTCCGTTGACATTGAAAACCTCGAAGTCGTAGTGCTATTGCCCAAATGTAGGGATTGAATTATATTGTACGCAGAGAAGGCGGTCACCGTAGTGTTGTATACAAGCCCGCAGTGCAAGGTGAAACCGACTGGTTTTTAGCCAAATTTGTGTTGTTTTGCAAGTTTACACTCGAGAAACCTACAGCAAAAGACATTGGGTGTAGATTGTGATATTCAACTCATTCTAGGATATGAAAGACGCTCAGCGTGATGCCAGAAACTCTTTGCAACCACAGAAACGTTCACAATTAGAGGGGAATTTAGATGTCGACATCAACAATCGTGTATGGACTCTATCAGGGTCAGCTGTTGCCACATCGTTTGGGCGGTTTGTGCAGAGGGCTAGAATGGTGGGTTGAAGGACCATTTTTGAAAACACGTGTTCCATTGCAGCGTAATATTTTAAGTGCCGGTGAGTTTGTCAATGGACAGGTTCACTCAGCAGAGAATCGATTTGGTGCGGATGTTGGAGAACATACACTATCAGAATTATTGTGGCATTTATTATCTGAGCATCAGGTTGTAGCGATCATTGAAGATGGTACGGTTCAAAGTCCAGAAGGGGTATGCGGTCGTGAGACCTATACGTTATCGAAAATGGGCCTTCCAAAGTTGAATGAATTTGCCCGTTGGGAAAAGTCGTGTGAGACCCTTGACGATGTTAAAGAGGCCTTAGATTTTGGAGCGAAAGCCTTT
>CALDQI010000407.1:0-15325 GCA_937911635.1 uncultured Pseudomonadota bacterium
ACGGCCGCTCGCATGGCAACTTCTGTTTTTCCAAAGCCGACATCCCCTACAATGAGTCTATTCATCGGCTTTTCATCGGCTAAATCGGTGAGGACATCATCGATGGCTTGCTGTTGGTCTGGTGTTTCTTGATAGGGGAAACTCAGTGAAAAGTCATTCAACAGCTGTGGGACATCCGTGTAGGCATGACCCACTTGATTGGCTCTAGACGCCATTTGTTTGATCAATTCCTCTGCCATAGCCCCGACGCTGTGTCGCACCTTTTTAAATCGTTTTGCCCAAGATGGGGATCCCAGTTTATCCAATTTGGGTGTCGATCCCATTGAGCGATATCGATAAAGAGCTTCAATTTTGTCGACCGGCATGTAAAAAAATACGTTGTTTGCATACTCAATTTGAATACAATCAATGAGTGTTTCGCGAACATTTCGCTGCATAATTCCGACAAATTGACCGATTCCGTTGTCTCGATGTACAACTATATCGCCAGGTTTAATTTCAGCGATGTTGGATATGATGGCTTCCCTAAGGGTGGTTGGCATCTGTACGGTTTGAGTACTCATTTTGAAAATGTATTCCAAACATAGTACCGCTATTTTTGCATCGGGATCAATGAACCCAGTGTCGATCTTCCCAATACACACACCGATTTCTCCCTCTGTGATAGAAGATAACGAGTCCACAACTTTATGTTCCACACCATGACTTCTAAGCATGGCGTTCAATCGTTCAACTCGATTGTGTGTTCTAGCAACGAAGGCAATTTTGAATCCTAGTTTAACCCATCGATTGAGTTGTAGGATCAACGGCTCGAGATTGTGTTGTGGTGTTTGATAGGGTGTCGTTGCTTGAAGGGTGAATACTGCGCCACCAATATTATCTTCGGAGATCTGCCAAGCTTGTTGTAGTGATGCTTCTATCTTCTTCTGATCGGTGAACCGAGTCTCTTTATGAATGAGTGGTTGCTGATCAGGATTGAGTAGTCGCCATCTATTTTGAATCCGTTCACTCCATTGTTTACATTGGCCTGCACACTCATGAGGATGGTATACAATCAGTGATTTAGAAGTGCGTATATGAAGTGGGGAATGCAAATCAAAAGCATACGCGAGGTAGTCTTCAGCTCCAGGAAACCAGATGCCATCTTGTAGGTTTCCCGTAATTTGTCTAAAAGTTTCGCGACCTCTCCCATTGCTTCTGACAAACTGAATCATCTCTGTTTTCAGCTTGCCCAGACGCTCAGGTTGCAACACCAGCTCTCGAGCAGGAAGGATATCGATCGTTTGCTGAGACTGTCTGTCTCCATCGACAAATCGATGAATGTGCTCGAGTTCATCATCAAAGAATGAAATGCGAACAGGCTCTGTTTCGCCAATTGGCCAAACATGAATGGTGTCACCCAATTGCTTGAACATACCGGGGTTGTCAAGTTCTCTACTAGCCAAATACCCCATGTTTTGAAATGTTTCGGAGAGAGATTGAATGTCGTATTCGACCTCGATAGTTAATGAGAGGCTGATATTGGCAAAATCTTCCTTGGAAATGCTTTCATGCATCAATCCAAAGATGGATGACACAACCAAACATGGTTCATCACCATACCATTTTTTTAAAGTGAGCAGTCGTCTTTGTTGTACAGACCGTGCGGGGCTTATTCCATCAAGGGAGTCTATATCGTCTGCAGGATAGTACAGTATGTTTCGATGTTTTGAAACCCAAAAGTGAAGACTGTCCATGAGGACTAGAATGTCTTCCTCGCGAGGAACAACAAGCCACAACTTTGCCGGTAGGTGATTAGAAATCAGCGCGTTCAGTAAATATCCAAAAGCATCATACTGGAGGTTGGACCATTTGTTTTCTGTAAGAAATTGATGGGCTGTTTCGATGGTTGGAAGCATTGGCATGATGATGTTGTAGCGCTCCAAAACCAAGTGTCCATAGGGGACACTTATTCTTTCTAGTTTAGTTGTTCAGATTCTTGTTGTTCAGACTCTTGCGCAGGTTCAGAGTGGTCTTGTTTTTGCTCTGAGTCTTGCTTGGAGCTGTCGTTTTGTGCTTCTTTTACTTCTTGAGCAGCCAACTTTGCGGCTTTACGAGCTTTGTGCTGTTCAATAAGCAAAATACGTTCATGATAAAGCATGTAAAAGGTCGCACCAATGATCAGAAAGAACCCTTCGTACAACGAATGAAAACCAATCAAAGCGGGAAGGTTTGAAGAATAGATGAAGTCTACAAATTGCATCCCTTGGCCAAGCAATACAAACGGTAAAATCAACAAGACCAATGACTTTCGTCTAGATTTGGTTAGGCGTTTGCTTCTCGTGAGTACATGCTTTTCCTTTTCAAGGGTCGCAACTGAATCGACAAATGCATATTGCATCATAAACATGATTCCTGGAACGACGATGAGCATTCCGATTTGAATACTGAGCATGGCAAGTAAATAGGGCATGAAGACGTTTTTATATCGTTTGGCAATGAAGTTGATTGCACTGTTCAGGGTTAGCTTACTGCTCTTGGCATGAGCACGTGAAAACAATACGACCAACATACCAACAATCGGACCCACAAAAGCTTTGATGGCGATTGCCAATCCCAAAAATGAAAAGGTTAGTTTGATCAATTGCGAAGGAGGGATCTGCATTTGGAGAATGTTGTCCGTTGGCTGAAATCCATTGAGTGACAATGCTCCACGAAACAAAAACACATCCAGTGTTCCCAATGCTAGTGTGATGGGAATGAAAATGCCTGCATTGCCGACAATGGCTGAAAAGGCTGAACTCAAATGATGTGGGAGCGATTGTTTTCGAATGGTAGACATGTTTTTCTCATTCTCAAAGGGTACAATAAGAGTGTTCGGTAATTGTCGATGCTGTCCAATAAATTATGAGATGATCTTCAAAACCAGTTACACATCGTGCAGACATCATTTTGAGAGAACCCATGTTGGACAAGAATCAATCAGCTAAAACTGCATCCACCAAATCTCAGTCTACTGATGTACAAATTGCTCTGTCAACACAGACGGCATTGGTGAACGATATAGGTTTATCCGATTTGGAAGCGGTTCGCCTTATCTTGTCTGGAAATTCTGTTATCGATTGGGATAGGGCAAACTTTCGAAACTTCGAAGAAGTCAATCGATTTTTGAAGGTTCAGCATTTTGATTGGGAGGATCCCATAGACAGAAGTCGTTTGCGGCTGATCTTTGAGAATGCAGTGTACTTTTTGGAAAATCACTTAAATATGCGTTGTGTTCCAGAAGTAAAAGATGTGGAAGACATCCGGCAACTCTTTTTGTGGGCATCGGATCTAGATGTTCTCTCAGCCCGTCAAACCGCTTCTTGTGCGGTTTTGAAGTTGATGCATGTTGTGCAACACTTGGATGCTGCTGAACTTCGTCATCAGGCGCCATTGGCGGAAGAGAGTCTATTGACCCATGCTGAAAGACAGATTTTGAGCGTAAAGGAAGCAATGCTAACTGCTGATTTAGGTGTAGTAGAGTTTTATGGGTCTCGCAAAACACGCGAGAGTATCATCGCCAAATTATTGGCAAAAAAAGAAGATGTTGCCAGTACAGTCTTTGACAAACTTCGCTTTCGTATCATCACGAAAACAAAAGAAGACTTGTTGCCACTGGTGGTTTGGCTACATCGTGAAGTATTTGCGTACAACTTTGTGATTCCGGGGCAAAGTCACAACAACTTGATGGCTTTTAAAAAGATGATTGAGAGTCATCAGCAGGATTGTCCACCATCTAATGGAATTATAGAAGAAGATGTGCTGGAAAGTCCCAATGAGTTTTCCAGCAGTACGTATCGAGTGATCAATTTTATTGTCGATGTTCCTGTGCGTATTGATCGTTTTATCGACAGCGATTTTGATGATGGCTTAGGACGCATCGTCTTTGTGATGGCGGAGTTTCAAATCGTAGACCAAGAGACTGCTATTACAAATGAGGAAGGGGACAACTCTCATGAGAGGTACAAAGAACGTCAGAAAATACGTGTTAAACAGCGGCTTCAGTATGGGCAGCACATTCGAGATTAACCATTTCTTCGAAGGGGTATAAGCAGCAGTCCCATCATCCATAAAATACTTGAACTCAAAGGCAATGATGTGGATAGCGCAGAGCATCCAGCCTTTTCGAGACTAACTGGGCCCATATTGCCACCGCCCCCATCTGCAGAGGGAACGATTGCATTATCGACACCACTACCTCCACCAGAGGATCCATTGTCATTGCCGTTTTCTTCCGCTGAGTTTGTGCCATCAATTGAATCCTCCTCTTCCTGAAAAGGATAAAGGGAGACAAAGCCTTGAATATCGTCTTCATGAACATCTCGTTTGGAGAGTTCACCAACCGATGTGGTACTAGACATACTGGCATGGGCTTCATCGGAGTGTTCCAATCCCAATGCGTGGCCAAATTCATGGGTCATCGTATTGTGCAAATCATGTTTGTTGGGATCACCTTGTGTAGACCAATACACATCGTCTGCATTGATTTCTATATCAAAGTGTACAATTTCATTGTTGGAGTTACTCCAGACATGTGTCACCGCCAAGAGGGAAGGATCTTGATTCCAGGTTGTGTCAAAAGACACCAGATGTACATCATCACTCAGGTCTGCGCCCATCTTTTTACTGGTGCCATCATACTGAAACTCTGTGTTCGCTCCATGCAAATCACCACTCCACTCTAGAGCGGCATCTTTGATGGCTTGTACAACCTCTTCTTCACTTAGGTTTGGAGCATCATCAACATTAATCTCGAATCCAATCGATTTTTTATTCCACGTGACGATTTGTCCGTTGACAATACGTGGTTCCCAAGCAGTAGCAGTTTGAGTCAAAAGAGATACAGTCAATGTGGCAGAAAAGAACATGATGGTTTCCAAAATATCTTAAAGGTCTGAATAGATAGTATACACGCAAAAGTCATACTCTGATTATCGGTGGACAATATGAATTCTCAAAGAAAAGTAGTCGTTGTGGCTGCAGTATTGACAACTCGTGACATGCAAGCGTTTTTTATAGCCGAGCGTGCGGATGGTTTGGGCTGGGAATTTCCAGGGGGCAAGCTAGAACAAGGTGAGCAACCGAAGGCCGCTTTGAAAAGAGAGATCGTTGAGGAGTTGGGCTGCGAGATAGAAGTTCAGCAATTGCTAGGTAAATCAGAGGTGCGCGTGGGCAATCGCATCATTGCTATGGATGCTTATTTGGCCTTTTGTGATCCCATCACGGTTGTTTTAAAAGAGCATTTGGCAGGAAAGTGGATCACGATCGATCAAGTGTACGACTTCAATTGGGCACCTGCAGATGTGCCATTGCTAGAAGGCGTCATACGGTACTTTGAAACTGCCTCTCTGTAGAGGAAGTCACCTGATGTGCGCGCAAAATGATCAGATACAAGATAAGATAAACAAGGGGTAGTATGGACTCTGACACGATGATCAGTCATGTATTGATTTTGTACACTGGTGGAACGATTGGGATGCGAATTACCGAACGTGGGTATGCACCAGCCATGGGTTTTTTACAGCAACAGCTTCGTTCAATGCCTCAGTTTCACGATCCAACTCAACCTGATTTGACAACACCACCCTCTCGATTGGGACGGCGTATACGGTATCAAATCAAAGAATATGATCCGTTGCTAGACTCTGTGAACATGGAGTATGAGGATTGGACACAGATAGCTCAAGATATCGCGAAGTCGTACGATGAGTTTGATGCCTTCATTGTTCTTCACGGTACCGACACCATGGCGTATGCAACGTCAGCGCTGTCTTTTATGCTGGTCAATTTAGCCAAACCCGTCATTGTCACTGGTTCTCAGCTGCCACTTGGAGAAGTGCGGAATGATGCGGTGGAAAATATGCTGGGTGCTCTTGCACTTGCGGGTTCCTACAGTATTCCAGAAGTGTGTTTATTCTTCCGGAGTAAGCTGTTTCGTGGCAATCGTGTACGGAAAGTCGATGCTTCGGCTTTTGATGCCTTTGACAGCGGGAATTTTTCGCCACTGGCTTATGTTGGTGTTGATATATCGATTCAATGGAGTTTGATTCGACTGGCGGCAAAAAATCCGTTGAGAGTGGCTCCAATTACAGAGAAGAACGTTGCAGCCCTTCGTTTGTTTCCAGGCATGCCCGCAGCCCTGCTTGAAAATGTACTAAAAGATCCAATTCGAGGGGTTGTCTTGGAAACCTTTGGGTCTGGAAATGCGCCCGATAACAGACCTGAGTTGTTGGAAGTATTGCGGGCGGCCAACGAACGTGGTGTGGTCATAGTCAATTGTACTCAGTGTATGCGTGGACGAGTCAAATCTCATTATGCATCTGGTCAATCTTTGTCAGAAGTGGGTGTAATCAGCGGTCATGATCTCACACCGGAAGCCGCCTTGATGAAATTGGCATATCTATTGAGCTATGATGATCTGAGCATCGCCGATATCAAACGGTTGATGCAGACGAGTATTCGCGGTGAACTAACAGAGGAAGAACAGCCTTTAACGTCTCTTAGAGAACGGGCATTCATTTCAAGTGTCGCTCAAATTTTGGCTTCTTCACGTAATATTGAAGATGTAGAAGCGGCTCTTTATCCTGTATTGATGTGTGCAGCGGTCGCCAATGATGATGTAGAAGCCCTGATTCGGATGGTTGAGGGGGGAGCCGATGTCAATGCCAAAGATTATGAGGGTAGAACACCACTCCATGTGGCTGCGATCAATGATGCTATTCTCTCTGCAAAATACTTGCTCACTCATGGGGCAGATCCTAGTATTATGGATCATCAGCATCGAACCGCTATTGATGAAGCACTTCGTATGGAGAGTCATCAAATGCTTGCGATGCTGAGAGAACACTGACAATTCTGTAGAAGTGGTCGATTCAAAGATGATGGATGTGTTACAATTCATCATAAATGAATATTAAATGTTGGAGATGAGATGCTCTCTATGTCGCTCTTGTTGTCATTGATGAATCCCGTTTGGGCAAATACTTGGACCGTAACCAGTGGGGGATCGATTCAAGCTACAATTGATGCCTCGAGTAGTGGTGACACCATTGAAGTGGGTAGTGGAACCTATTTTGAGTGTTTGGATCCAAATGGCAAAGATATTGATCTGGTTGGTACGGGAACCGTTCTTATCAATGGTTCGAGCTGTACAGGGGCAACCATTACCTTGTCCAGTTTCGAAACACTTACTGTTTCGAATGTTCAGTTGAAGAATACCAATGGACTCGTGTTGAGTGTGGGTGCGACTGCAACTGCAAATATCGATGGGGTGTCGGTATCGGGGTCTGGATACTCTAATCAATCTCAATCTTCATTGGGTGGTGTGATTTATGTCGAAGGGATGGTGCAGATTGACAATTCAACTTTCTCGTCGAATAGTGGTGGTTTGGGTGGAGTAATTCATGCGGATGGCGGTATTGTTTCGATAAGCAATACAACGTTCTCATCCAACTCCGCTTTGAATGCTGGCGTGTTGTATGCCAGAGATGGTTCTTTTATTACTTCTACCAACAACACATTTCAAAACAATGTAGCGTCCGGATTTGGGGGGGTGTATTATCTTTTGTATGGCGTAGATTTTGTAGAGGTCGGGTCGACATATGATTCCAACAGCTCAGATTCCAATGGGGGAGTGTTGTATGCAAATCACAATGTGAGTGCATTTTTACCCAACACGATATCCATCTCGGATGCGTTGTTCGAATCCAATCAGGCTGCGATAGGATCCTTTTCTTCTGGAAGTGGTGGTGCTCTATATATTTATAACCGTTCAACTGTAACGATTTCCAACACCAATTTTGTGGACAATTCAGCTACCAATGGCGGTGCGATGTGGGTCGTTGCAGCCAATGATACAGTCACGATTACCGACTCGACGTTTGAAGAGAATACAGCAGATCAATCTGGTGCGATTGGAGTTATGGCGGGTGGCTCTTCAGCGGTTACAGATTTGGTTATTTCTGGCAGCTCGTTCATAGAGAATGAGGCATTGGCTAGCTACGCTGGTGCGATTTCCGTAGGAAGTACAACGATATCTCAAAGCTATGGGACTGTAGAGATTGACAACACGACGTTTGAGGGCAACAATTCCAACTCGAGTTCTTCCGCAAATGGTGGTGCCATTTTGATCAATACATCCAGTTCAGATGAGGTACTGTTATCGGGGGTTATCTTTGATGGTAATGTAGCCCACAGTTCTGGTGGAGCAGTGTATATTAATGGTGCTGAAGACGTCGAGATAACGACCAGCCGATTCTTCAACAATGAGGCTTCATCCCCTGCTTCCTACGTACGTTATGGCGGCGCTGTACAAATATCCAATGTGGAGAGCATCTCTTTGAACAACAGTATTCTGTGTGGGAATTCCGCGACCAAATTTAGCACGTTGAGTTCCTATGGTGGAGCACTGTATGCTGGGAATGTTGAAGAATTGAATATTGCGAACGTCATATTTCAGGAAAATGCCTCTGATGCCAATGGCGGTGCGATGGCGGTGGATTCAATTGATGAGGTTTCAATCATCAACAACACCTTTGTTGGAAATTCCAGCACACAAGGAGATGATTTGTGGTCGACGCTCTCGCCGACAGAGATTGTCAATACCATATTTGCGTATTCGACTGGTTCATCCTCTGTATATGCAGCCGATGCAACTTCAGCTTCTGAAAATGTTGCCTACAACGACTGGTACAACAATACCAGCAATACGGCAGGAAGTTTTGGATTTACAGTGACCAGCAATGGCAACATTGTCAACGATCCAATCTTTACACTCTATTCTCAGGATGGGGATTGCGAGAATGATGTACTCACCTTGCAAACCTCTTCTACACTGATTGATGTTGGGGATCCCACTCGATTTGATCTGGATGGAACCCGATCAGATATCGGCGCTTTTGGCGGAACGTCATTGCTCGATTCGGATTTAGATGGTTTTGGTGCACTGGTAGATTGTGATGATACTGATGCCAACGCCTATCCAGGAGCTGCATTTTTGGAATCTACGTCTGCTTGTATGCTGGATGCGGATGGAGATGGCTACGGGGACAGTACTCCATCGAACGTATTGGTTCAGCCCGGACAGGATTGTGATGACGGTGATTTTACAATCAAGCCTGGAGGTGTTGAAATATGCGACGGTATCGACAATGATTGTGACAATCAAATCGATGACAATCCAGTTGGTGGGCAACTGTATTACACAGATGCAGATGGGGATGGTTTTGGTGGTACAACAACCATTCAAAGTTGTAGTGCGACGAATGGGGCCTCATCTCAAACGGGCGACTGTGATGATTTAGATCCATTCGCTTTTCCTGGTTCTGCGGAAAATGATTCGTCTACATCTTGTATGAGAGATGTGGATGGCGATGGGTTTGGAGATACCGCTCCGACAAACAGCAGTGTCACTGTGGGTACAGACTGTGATGATGTGCTATCAGCAGTGAATCCAGCAGCTGTAGAGATTCCAGCAGATGGTGTGGATCAAAATTGTGATAACTATGAAGAGTGCTTCCAAGATTCAGATTTGGATGGTTTTGGTTCCACAAGCGTTACGACGTCAGCATCGTTTGTTTGTTCGGGTCTTGCAATTGCGGACAATGATGATGATTGCGATGATGGCGCTGATCAAACATTCCCAGGAGCCGCCGAGTTTGACTCTGCGACGGCTTGTATGGCTGATAATGATGGAGATGGCTATGGAGCACTAATTCCACCGACCGGTGGTGTTGGTGGTAACGATTGTGATGATACAGATCCGAATGTGTATTTCGGTGCTCCTGAACTCCCCGGCGACGGTATCAGTCAGGATTGCGACAATGTCGAAGATTGCTATGTCGACAACGATGGTGACGGATTTGGTTCTTCAGCCGTCGTGGCATCCGTAGATTTGGATTGTACCGATGATGGCGAAGCGGACAATGATGATGATTGTGATGACACCACAATAGATATATCTCCTGATGCACCTGAGATACCCTATGATGGCATTGATCAAGATTGTGACCCCAGTACCGCAGATGATGATTTGGATGGGGATGGGTACGGTGTAAGCGATGGCGATTGTGACGATGCCAATCCAGATAGGAATCCTGGTGCAACCGATATACCAGACGATGGTATTGATCAAGATTGTGATGGAGAAGACGCCACTGAAGATAATACCGAGCCATCTGGAGAAATTGTAGACCCAGACACAGGCGATACCGATATCAATGAAGAAGACCTGACTGATAAAGGTCAAGGATGCTCTACCGTATCGGGAAGTGAGATAACCTTGATGGCGATGTTGTTTGCACTTGTTGGTGTCCGTCGGAGAATATGATATGTTTCAGAAAAATATTCGAACTCCAGAGGATACTCGAGTAGAGATGACACAGCTGGTCCTACCGAGTCATACCAACAATCACGGAACGGCGTTTGGTGGTCAAATTGCAGCGTGGGTTGATATTTGTGCTGCGGTTTCAGCACAACGGTTTTGTCGGCTTCCAGTGGTAACAGCTTCGATGGATGCACTGCATTTTCTACATCCAGTCCACAAAGGTATGGTTGTCATTTTAAAGGCCACAGTGAATAGTGCTTGGAATACTTCGATGGAGATTGGAGTGCGGATAGAGAGTGAGGACCCTTTGACAGGGGAAAGATTGCATTGTTGCAGCGCGTATCTGACTTTTGTTGCCATTGATCAAAATGGTAAAAAGCAAGAACTTCCGAGGTTAAATTGTGAACCTGAAGAACAATGGGTTCGTCGACGAAATGAGGCTCAAGAAAGACGTGATTTGCGCTTAAAAGTTCGAGAAGTAAGGAGGACTGGAGGGGTGCTAAACGTTCAAGTTGCTAAGTCAGAAGATTGAACTTTTTCATTGCTGTTATAACAGCACCCCGTGTCTCAAACACTGCGATGAATCGATTTTTGTGGCAGAATACAGATGGTACTCCTGTAATTGCGCTCAGTTCTTCATCTCTCAGTCCAGCCCACTCAAGTGGGAAAGACATCTTCTGGTCGAAGGATTCGATGGTTGGTGGAATAGCGGAAACTTGCCACTTTCCATGCATCGATGGAAACATGACAAATTGTGTTGGATGATTTGATCCGTCATGTTCATAATAGGTGCTCTTCCAAGATAAGTATTTCGGGAATTCCATTAGATTATCGAACTCTCTCTCTCGAGTCATCTCTGTAATAACCAGACGTCTGGCTGCCTGTTCTTGATGAAACTGGGCTTCAAATCCCGTGATCATACCCGATGCTACTTTTGCAGCATGGTGAAATTGTCTATCAAAATCGGCCAATGTATTTGCCGATGCGTTGAATAGACTGACCATTTTGCTAAAACAAGGAACATTGGGTTTTTCTTCTACACGTCCATTGTCTACATCATCTACATAGGACACCAACCCCTCTCTTAAGCGTCTACTCAGTTCGCTTGGGATCCAATCCGATTCTGTTAGCCATTCTAGCATCATTCCAGCAGAGCTGAGAGGTCCCTGGTACTCATTTTGATGGTGATCAAATCGTCCATTCCTCGGATCGTATATACCACCGACATCAAATACGATATCGGCGACGTCATGAATGGTTGCATCTCGTGTTCTCTCCAAGGTAAATCGTGTGCCACTGGGATGAAAGTGGCACAACAATGACCAAGCCAATACATCATCGGCATGAAACTTTCCAGAGTGTGTGACAATGCGCATAAAATCTCCATGGGTGAAGCATGAAACGATTTGCAAAGCTTCAAACGGTTGAAGTAGACAAAATTAAAGGATCAAGATTCATAGTGACGGTCAGTCCGATAGGGACTGAGGAGCATTTTAAAGATATCCTATCTAGCCTCCAAAAGTCACATCCAAATGCAAATCATCACTGTTGGGCATGGAGATTAACTGGAGGAAGAGAAAGATCCAGCGATGATGGTGAACCATCTGGAAGTGCAGGGGAACCTATTTTACAGCGAATGAGAAGGGCAGATCTAATTGACTCTATGGTTGTCGTTACGAGGTACTTTGGCGGAACGAAGCTCGGTGTTGGTGGGTTGATTAGAGCCTATGGAGGTGCCGCTGGTGAAATCATTTCAGAGATTCAACTCGAACATCTGATTGAAAAAGATACATGGGCTCTTTCAATGAACTATGCCGATCAATCTCTCATAAAATCTCTCATCGGTTCGCAACGCGGAGAAATTTCTTTGGAACGGTACACAGATGAGGTATACTTAGAAGTGCTTATAGACCCAGATTTACGAAAACAGTTTGAAAAAGTCTGTGTCGATCGTACAGCAAGCCGCGTAACCCCTGTTTGTATAGGTACTGGTTGGGTGGTTCAAAGACAGTAACGGAATCTTTGTTGATCTGAGTCGAACAATGGAAAGCATATATGCAAAAGTTTAAAGAACTGTTGGCGGAGTATGGGCAATTGGCCTTGGTTATGCATTTGATTCTCTATGCATGTACTTTTATCACGGTATTTGCAGTGATTCAGTTGGGATTGAAAGACTGGGTTCTTGGTCACGCAGAGGCTTTACTTGGAGAAGAGTATAGTCAGGCAGGAACAATTCTTTTGACGATGGCAGTGACAAAACTTACTCAACCATTTCGTCTAATGTTTCTGATTCTAGCGGTGCCTTTTGTCAAGCGCAAATGGGATGAGTATCGTCACCGAGAATAGTGTACAGCGATGTCTTCAGCTGTCTGCTTTCCGAGATAGTAACAGGCCGTAATACTTCCAGAGAATCCCCACCCACTGGCGGTAGAACCTAAAAACCCGGCAGATTCTCCAATTGTATATAGATTTGGAATGTGTGTACGACCAAAATGATCCACCTTTGCACCACCAAAGCTCTTGCCTGTACTCAGCTGTAATTCAACAGCATAAAAAGGAGGGGTTTGAATAGCCGTCAGGTTAGGAACACTTTTACCAAGTGAATCATTCTCCGATAGAATACCATCATTGTATACTGAGAGAGTGGTTGTCATCGTCGTCCCATCCATTCCCAAATCCAAGGCCAAATCTCGAAGGTCATTTTGTTTGAAGACAGTCCCAATATCTTCAAATTCTGTACTGCTTAGAAGTGGTGGTTCGGGGTAGTTGTAGCCGACTCCTTGAAATGTTGTCCCTTGCCAAAGAGGTGCATCAAAAATAGCATACAATCGCTCCTCATTCAGCATCATTTGTCCCCCTTTGAGGGATTGGGTGTATTGTTCGTTGAAGACTCGAATACCATTTTGATTGAGTATGATACTTCGCTCTAGAGCTGGTATCACCATAACCTCAGGATGGTTTAAATAGACATCAGTCACTCCATGTGCGTATAAACCGATGTTATCCATGTTTTGTAGGGGTATATTGAGCATGCGTAGCCAATCAATAGAGTCTCCAGTCATGCCTGGCCATGCTTCCATATGCCAGTTGTGGTGTTCTATTTCGGGTAAACTCTCCAAAACAATTTCATTGTTTCGTGCAAATCCTCCCGTGGCTACTACAAGATGTTCTGCTTTGTATGATGCTGTAGTTGTGTTGACGATAAAATGAGTTTCGTCATATTGAATACTTTGAACCGTTTGATTGACTTTCGAGTATGGTAATAGAGTTTCCGACCATAGAGCGAGTGGATGGGGTGATGTTGGGGATAGACTATGGATTCGAGGAATGGATCCCGCACCGATGTCTCGTTGAACAGATTCAAATTGGATATCAAACGATTCTATCCACTCTAAGGTCTGTGCGCTATTTTTTATGAATGCCTCAATGTTGCTATCAGGCTGTGATCCAGTGATGTTTTCCCATTCATCCAGAGCAGACTCTGTTGAATCAATAATATTAAGATCTTTTTGCAACTGGCTGTCCACGGCAAAAAATCGTCCAGCATGGATGCCTGCACCCCCGAGTTCTGGTTCCTTCTCCAGCAAAAGTGGTGAGATACCCAGTTCTAGCAATCGGATTCCCACACTCAATCCACTCGCTCCACCTCCAATGATAATGACAGGGACGACATCGACATCGTTCATGACGGTGTCATGCTTAACGGCGTCATCGGGATTTGTACAGGAAAAGATTAGGATAATAAGCATAATAAATCGGTGTTATGTACTATAATTGAGAAGGATGTCATATACACCACGGTTAGAAAATTGGCTCTAGGCTAATTTTCGTTATGGGCCTATGTACCACTCATAATAGTATTTATAACCCGCGGAAATGATATGCCTTTAGATCCAAAAAATACAATGTAGAATTGTTTAACAGTAGTGGGAATCAGCAAGGTAGCGCGCGTAATGGAAATTTATGCAAATCGTCTGCAGATTCAAGAAAAGTTAACTTCGTAGGTGGCAAATACAATCTATGAGGTTCTTCAAACACGTGGAGTCGCTCTAGTGATCGAAGCAATGACTGCGCGTGGTGTGAAAAGGTCCGGTGTAACAATGGTGATGTCTCGTATGGTGTGTGGGTTTCGAAACAGTACTGATTTATGAAATGAATTCTTATCGATGATTCGTTACTCATAAGTTCTGTATTGTCCAGTACTCTTGTCAGTTTTTGATGTGTGATGATAATACAGTATCATCGTTCGGAGCATCGACATGGAAGAAGAAGAATCATCATTTCTACATAATGCTGCAAGAACAGCGTTCGATTGGTTCCTGGCTCTAGCCCTTACAGCAGGGGGGTTCTGGCTACTTTCTTGGTGGAGAACGCCCAGTTTACCCGATGCTGCACCTGAATGGACGTTGATGTCTATAGAGGGGGATTCTGTGTCCCTATCGGATTATGAAGGACAGACGGTTGTGCTAAATTTTTGGGCGACTTGGTGTGGTCCTTGTCGCAGTGAAATCCCTGAGTTTCGTCAGTTTGTACATGAGCATCCGGATATTCCAGTATTGGGAATTGCTGTTGATGGAAGTGTGAGCAAGCTTCGTCAGTTTGCCAAGCAGAATCGAATGAACTATCCGGTGTTGCAAGGGAATAGTAGCGTACAACAAGATTATAATGTTAGCTCTTTACCAATGACTGTAATAGTTGGTCCGGATGGTCAGATAGACGATGTTCATATCGGAATGATGCTGGCATCACAGTTAGAGTGGTCGACCAACCCGTAGTTCATTGAATATCAATGTTTCTTTCTATCTGGTACATGGAAGACTATTGCAGATACAGCATATGATTACCTGTATAAATTTGCCGTAATGAATGTACATTTAAGAAAGAGGGTAGGGGAAAGATAATTTTTCTGAATCATACTTGGGTTGCATGCTGGTATAACAGTAATAGATTCTGTGGCTTGTGCTGCAATTGCACTTAGGG
>CALDQI010000408.1:0-1923 GCA_937911635.1 uncultured Pseudomonadota bacterium
TGCTCTCTCAAAAGAAGCCCACCATTCAGTATCGAACAGAAGGGGGGTGGGCTTCGAATATTCTAAAGCACGAATTGATGGTCAGTGCGATCAATGAACGGTTCAAATTTTTGCATCGCAGTGCGGAATCTCGTGTGCAACACGCTTCAGCCATGCGAAATCCACTCACAAAAGTATGTGAGCAAGAAGGAATTCACGTTGTTCTTGACGCAACAGATTGGAAATCGTCGATTCGAGAGATTGTCTCACATTGCAAACAACTGCGGCAGTTCGGATTGACGCAAGGAGAGTTGGATCGAGCTAAAGAACGACGGTTGGTGGCCATGAAAGCGCACAGAGACAATTTGCCAACGGCAACGTCCAATCAGTTCTTGAGGGACATAATGTCCGTGGTCTTAGAAGACGAGTCTCTGTGGCCAGCGGAAGCCATGTTTGATTTGGTTGCGAGATGGATTCCGCACATTTCCCTCGAAGATGTCAACGGACATTTGAAGCATTTCTTACAAGGAGAGGGCGGTCTCGTACATTTCTTGACCCCCACCGAAGGGATCACTGAAGCAGAGGTGCAAGGGTTGTTGGAGTCGGCTGAGGAGATTGAGGTTGAAGTGTATACCGAAAGTGTATCCACAGCAACGTTGTTGCCTGCTCCATTGCCTAAATCGGCTGTGATTGCAGAGCGAGTCAATGAAAATCTCGAGATTCGTGAGTGGATCTTTGAAAATGGTGTCAAAGTATGGTTGAAACAAACAGACTTTGATGAAAATATGATTGGATGGTCCGGTTATCAAGAAGGTGGGTACTCGAAAATTGAGGATGTTGATCTCTACTCTGCCAAAGTACTGACCATGGTGATGCAGTTTATCGGTGCAGGACCCCACAGTTTAGATGACATCAGTCGACTGACAGACTCAGTCCCGGGCGTTTTCCGATGGATGATTTCTGAAGCAAGAACCCAGATTATGGGTCAAGCAACCAGAGAAGGGTTGTTGCCATCGCTGCAGCACCTGTGGTTGGCAAGTCAGCATTCTAATTTTACTCCCGAGAGTCTAGACAAAGTCAAAAGCATTTTAACCACTCGTCTATCCAATGATGATGATCCAGAAACAACCTTCGGAAAGCGTCGTTCGCAGATTCTGAATCAGTCTCATCCTCGAGGACGACGTATGGAACTTGAAGATGTTGAAACGATACACTTGAACGCAGTAGAGGATGCCTATACCAGACTCATCCAACCTGTATCGACGATGCACTTTGCAGTGATAGGAAATTTCGAGTGGGATGAAATGCGAGATGTACTCTCTCAAACGTTGGGAGCTTGCCCACCGGCAGAGAATTTTGGCGTTCAAGATAGAGGCATCAGACTGTTGGAAGATTCTGTGCGTCATGACATCCCTGTATTCGATGAGCCAAAAGGAGAAGTCGAATTTCATTTTGTGCACACCAAATCATGTGACAGTAAGCAGCGATACGAAGCCCGTATTCTAACCAGGGTTCTTCAAGAACGGTTACGGAAAGCCCTTCGAGAGAAGGAAGCCGGTACGTATCACGTCGGTGCCAAATGGAATTACAACCGATACACGGAGCAGATTCATTTTGACGTGGGGTTTGGCTGTAGTCCAGAACGAGTAACTGAGCTAGAGTCAAAGGCGCTTGCGATCATTGAAACCTTTGTCTCTGAAGGCATTACCAGTGAGGAGTTGGAACTCGAGCGCGGTAAAATGCTGCGGGCGTATGAAAAAAGCATCAAACGAAACAACTACTGGCAGAGCCGGATGAGTGTATCGATTCGTGCGGGTCGTGATTTAATGGAGATACCCAATCAGCTCGAGTCGATTCATGAACTCACACTCGATCGTATGAATGATTGCATTCGAGAGTTTTATAGGTTGGACAACTGTGTTGTGATTATTGGTCTGCCGAAGG
>CALDQI010000409.1:0-1951 GCA_937911635.1 uncultured Pseudomonadota bacterium
CATCTCGTACGACCAAAGAAAATGCACGTGCAATCGGTTCCACAACGATACACTGCACCCCTGTTCCTTCCAACCAATGACGGAACTGTTCCACCACTTCAGGTGGTTGATTCACAAAGAATAATGTCTGCATGGTATCATTCACTGTCTTCATTTTGGCGCGCCCAGTAAAAATCGCGACAGAGGTAGAACACAAAAGCCCCACTTAGACGCTTCTTGCCATGAAATACGATACACATCCATGCCCTTTGTTTGTGACTGCGTATTCCAAGTGTATCCACAGCCTGTATACCCATATCTCGAATAGAACTTAGCTGGTTTGGCACGATCAGTACAAACGGAAAGACCTGTAACAGTCGTAATGCTAGAATCATCACTCAACGTTACGGAACGACAAAGCGACGACGACTCTACATCAAAGATGACAATCTTGTAGGCATCTGGATCAATTGTTCGCCGAGACCGTTTCGGGAGCATACCAAGCTGGTGCAGAACTTGTTTGGCATCCGCTTGCTCAGTATCGATCCATTGTTGTAAGCCTTGTAGATGAACAACCTCGATCATCTCCTTAGCGCGGGCCTGCTCGCCTACAGGAGATACCCAAGCAATCTGTATGGCTTCAGGAAGAGAAGACACACTCGTACACTCAGCTGCAGCCGCAATGGAAAGAAATAATGATATCATATTGAATACTCTACTAAAAAAAGTATTGACATGCAAACAGTAAAATTGATTTGCGTCATCTTTTTATGATACTTTATCCCACTCCATGAATCATCCAAGTCTCGATTTGTATTGTCCTTCAAGTTCTAAGCACAGGCTAGCCCATTGATCCGGCTGATAATCTGATAATGGAATCGAAGCGTGTTTCTGTCTCGTACGCATCTGTTTGTACAATCTCTGTATGGACGCCTCTGCCAGATGTTCGTGTTGTTCTGAGTGTTCTTGAAGCCTTATTAAACTCTCTACACATTCAGCTTGCAGCTCTGATTTTGAACAAACCAGAAATGCATCCACACCTGCCAACACGGCTTTGTCCATTTGATGTGCCACTGGATATCGACCACGGACCGCTTTCATTTCCATATCATCGGAAACAATCACACCGGTGTATCCTAGTGTTTCTCGCAACAACCCACTCAAAATCGCATGCGACATCGTCGCTGGAAATTCCTCATCCAGTGCTGGAAACATCACGTGCGCTGTCATCACAACCTCTGCCCCCGCTTGGATGGCTCTCTTAAACGGATGCCACTCACACCGTTCCAATTCTGGAATAGACTTACGAACCCACGGCAAGTCTAAGTGTGAATCAATATCTGTATCTCCATGCCCTGGGAAGTGTTTTATACACGGCTGAACACCAACCTCATGCATCGCCTCTATTGTAGCGATTACATGCTGCGCACACTGTTCTGGGTCTCGAGAGAAGGACCTATCTCCGATAACAGGATTGGCTGGGTTGGAATCCACATCGGCACACGGGGCCCAATTACCTGTGAACCCCCAATGTCGAACTTCAGTATTTAACGCGCGAATCACTTTCTTGGTGATGGCCACATCATTCAACTCTCCGATCGATCGCATGGTGGGCCATTGACGTTCTTTAATTCTTCGAACCCGTCCGCCTTCTTGATCCAAACTGATCCATGGGGTCTCTCCATTTTTCCAAAGTGTAGACAGCTGACGATTGCAGGCCACCGTTTGTTCCTGAGATTCAATATTACGAGCGAACAAAATCGCCCCCGCCGGAGTATATCCAGAAAGTACCTCGAGCATTTCGGCACTGGGTTCAAGTCCTTCAAATCCAACGATCAATCGACCGATCGCTCTACGCTTTCGTTCGGATAATTTAGACGCTTCTGAAACGATCATCACACCCCCCTCAATGAGACTCTACTAGCTCTATCAACACCCCACCTGTCGATTTGGGATGAATAAAAATGACACG
>CALDQI010000410.1:0-3738 GCA_937911635.1 uncultured Pseudomonadota bacterium
GAAGGCAACCGCCGATGCACGACCCTTTTCATCAAATTGTTTACGGGTTTCAGCATCCTCTGTCTGTGTGGTCCAGTCCACATGCCCTAGAATGGCTCGTAAACTAGTTTCGTGGGTGAGTTCTTCTTCCGATAGGTACATGCCGCGGAGGATGTTGGCGTGTGAGTAGGGGGTGTAGAGTCGGAGTCCGTCTGGACTCGGGTAAACGTTTTCGAGCAGGTTGGGGATGCCACCGGTTGTATTGTCCGAATCTCCATAGGTGTCGATATCCAACACGATGGATGATAATGTGTCTGTACTTGGATTCCAAGTATGGATGAGTCCTGCACCTTGGGAGCGAAATTCCGGTATCAGCAACGTGCCGTCGGAGTGCTGTGATAAGCCTTTGAGGTCGCTACCGATGTCGTACCAGGTGACCTCAGAAGGGCTTGTCTCCCACGTGAATCTTCCCAGTCGTCCCGTTGCCGAATCCACAAACCACCACTGGTTACTGTTGGTGTTGTCACGGAGGATGGCGGAAGGCGATGACCCTGTCGGCAAGTCGATGAATGTGTCCGTCGACACAGCAGCTGTATCGACGAGGGCTATGCGACCATCTCCAGAGCATGCAATTGCCAAGCGACCTTCGTGATGGGCAATCGAGGTGGGCTTCTCACAAACTTCGATGATCTCCAAAGCCTCTGATTCATTGATTGGTAGCTTATGGAGGGCGTTGGACTCTGACAAGACCGTCCAAACCGCATCAGAGAGGATGACCATGGCGTGGCTACTTTGCGCCTCGGTTTCAGAGAGAGGGTGGTGGACGACCACATTGAGTGTGTCGGAGTCTCTAGAGCCGTCGGAACCTGTCGCACTGAGAACCACACGCATACGACCGACTTCAGTATAGGTGTGATCGATGCTGCTCCCTTCAAGAACCGTTCCGTCTCCCAAGTTCCATTCCAAGAGTCCAGTCGAGTCACCGGAATTTAGGGTGATGGACTCTCCAAGAGCGACGTAGATGTCCTCTCCAGCATTGGCAGAAGCCTCAACGATATCTGTGTTGTCAGCGGTGTCTACTGGATCATCACTATCCTTCTCTCCGCATGCAATCCCCAGCGCGATACTGAGTACACTCAACCGACCCAGCCCGTACATCTTTAGTTACCAACAGTAGAGAATGTAAAGGTGGTAGTCGTAGAGAATTTGTTTCCACTCAGGTCTTCAATCCCATCCTTCATCACTTCTACCGTGTAGGTTTCATTGGGCAGAAGAGGCTCTTTGGGGGTGAAGTTGGCAATGGTTTCTTGCGCAGATCCCCATCCGTCAATGGCGTTTCCAGCCGAGTCGTACAGTCGTACGGACCCAGCAAATACTGAGGTGGGCTCAACAAATTCATCGAAACCGAGACCAATGCGACTGGTTAGCGCTACGTCTGTGTCACCGTCTGCTGGAATCGTACGCAGCAGGTTGGGGGATTCCGTATCTGGATCTGTTCGCCACGGCATAACGACGGAGGCAATCCCGTCTTCAGCCTCATCATCGACACTGAGAACTGCGATGTTTCCATAGGGAGTCACCGTATCCAAATCACCGGGCAAATATCCACGACCGATCTCTTGAATGTTGTCCAGATCGCGCATGTCCAACACCGCAGCCCAATGAGAGTCTCCGACAAAACCATAGCCCTGATGGTAATAGGCATAGCCTCCGTTGCCGCCTTCTGTTTTGTAAGAGCCAGCATAGGTGGGGTTGCTTGGATCGGATATGTCCATCATCATGATGCCGCCACCCGATTCTTTTCTGGCAAAGACATCCCAATTCCCAACCATCCCAGAGTGGTAGGCTTCCTTTGGAGCACCCTCTTCATCGACCACAAAGTAGCGACCGCCGCCGATTGGCTGTGGATTCACTGGATCAGAGATGTCTAAAATTTCCGATTCGGAGCCTTCAGCCGCACCCACAAAGAGCTGGTTGCCCATTGCATAAATCGAGGCTGCTCGCAGTGGCGGGTCAAATTCATACTGAGTTTCCAAGACGGGATTGTTGGGGTCTTCCGCATTGACGATGAAGAACCCGTTGTCCGCAGCGGCAATATACACATACGGGTATTGCCAGAACAAGGACAACACGACTCGAGTGTACGAGTCTGGATAGAACACCCCGTCGATTTCCATGTAATTGATCATTTCTGGAGTCTCTAGGTTCTGTATGTCCCAAAATTGGATTCCTAAGATCCCCGTTGTGACTGCATACTGCTCCGTTTCAGAGAGGTACTGCATCCCAATGGCGTGGCTTTCTCGCATTCTCAAGTGAAAACCTTCTCCTACCTTTTCTGGACTGCATGGGTCACTCATATCAAAGAAACTCATTCCACCTTGTCCCCATTCAGGAACCCAAGGCATCATCATGTGTCCACGATACCCAAGCACCAAATTGTGGTGTAGAAAATCATCTTCTCCCCCGTAGAGTGGAGCGCAGTTTTCAAACAGCTGTTCCTCCGTAAAGGTGACTTGAGGTGCACCCGGACCGCGCAATGGCGGCATGGTGTTCACATCGGGAAAGGTAAAGGCTGGTTCTGCAGTGTCTTTGACTGGATCGGTACAGGAAAAAAATAGGCTCATCAACAACATTATCGTCTCGCAAAGGGTCTAGGCTTATGTATCGTGAATATACCCTATCGGCATCTGATACGGGATGTGATATAGTACGATTCATTGCTCGAGGTACTTATGATTGCATTTCTTCTTTTTGCTTGTTCTGGATCGGACACCACTTCAACCTCTTCAATATCATCGGAACAACCGAGTCAAGTGGTTGATTCTACTGGTGATGAGGCTCAGGAGGCAAGATTGAAAGCCACCTTGGCCAAATCTCAGAATTCGACTGCCCAACCGTCAACGTCTGTTACTTTTGCGGGCACGATATCCTATTCGGGTTCAGCCAGTGGATCGGTTGAACTTGAAGTGCTCGACAATTCTGCAGGAGAGCCTCGGTTGATGGGCCGTCAAAGTCTGAAAGAAGTCGGTCCATTTTCGATAGATATACAATCAGAATCCAGTGAACTTATGCTAATGGCGTACGTAGATTTGACGGGTGATAAGATCAGTGATGACGATCCGCGAGGCTACTTGAAAATATCTGAGGCAAAGAGCAGTGCGGAAGGGCTGGAACTGGTCATCTTAGAGTTGGACGCGTTGGAGCAGAAAAAGGATGGTAAAGAGTCTGAGAAGGACAATTCCAAAGAAGACAAAAAAGATAAAGAAGAGAAGGGCAAGGACAATAAGACGGATAAAGATAAGTAAAGAATAGGCGGACTCAATGTCCGACAACGCAGAGTGAATCTGGTTTTTCGAGTCCCCCGTTTCGATTCGGTTGACAGAGATCTTTTCTTTCGATTACACTGTACAACTGACCCCTCGCACAGGATTCCTTCATGTTCCTACCCATATGGCTACTGATTGGCTGTTTCGACAAATCAGAGGACACTGCCGAGGTCGTTTCTGAACCTTCTGAAGACACTCCCGCACCCGTAGACGACTTGTCTTGGGTTAACCCCGATGACTTGCCGGCTGGCGATAATCCGTGCCGTGAACCGACTCGGGTGCTCGTTGAACGGGTCTTCGATGGTGATACCTTTGTTGCTCAAGGTGACAACGGAGAAGAACGCGTGCGTATCATTGGTGTAAACACGCCCGAAACGGGTTCTGGAGATTGCTACGCCCAAGAAGCGAAGACCTTTATCACCAATCAAATCTT
>CALDQI010000411.1:0-3610 GCA_937911635.1 uncultured Pseudomonadota bacterium
GCCTCACAAGCATACAGATTGGTAGCTAGATCACCAGAACCATCACCGTCTGCATCCAAAAAGAACAACGCTGTACCGACTGCATCGCTCTCATCTCCGGAGCAATTCTGGTCAAACCCGTCGCAAACGTCTGGAGCTCCTGGATAAAAGGTTGCATCCATATCGTTGCAGTCGCCGACGGTTGTCACGTAGGACAACGTCGAGTCTGATGGATCTGAACAAGCAATAACCGGTGCCGTATCGTCTCCAAACCCATCACCATCGGCATCTGGATAATACGTCTGTCCACCCTGCGCTTTGTCGTCTACCAATCCATCGCAATCATCATCGACACTGTTACATACTTCAACAGCCCCAGCGTATACAGCCAGGTCCAAATCGTTACAGTCATCTGAATTGTCAACATAGGTATAGCCAGTCGTGCTATCCACAGGGGCTGAACACGACTCTGTAGGCGTTGCAGTTGAATCTCCTTGTCCGTCCCCATCCAAATCTGGATACCAATCTGTACCTGATGCGGCGATGACATCGCTATCATTATCATCGACATCACCGTCACAGTCATTGTCGATGGTGTCACACACTTCTAGTTCATCGGGGTTTGCTTCCGATGACGCATCATTACAATCAGTGTTGTCTGTTACATAACCTTCCGGTTGTGAGCAGGCATTTTGCATGACTGCTGAATCTCCAAACCCATCACCATCCAGATCCGCATAGTAATCTGCTCCATCTACGGCATTGGCATCAACTGTACCATCACAGTCGTTGTCGACACCGTCGCACACCTCTGAAGCACCTGGGTTCGCGTTCTCCTCGTTGTCATCGCAATCTCCCGCCTCAGCAGCAAACCCTTCTGGTTGTTCACAAGACACCTGAGACCCAGCTTCAATCCCGTAGCCATCGCCATCGGTGTCACGATAGTATGTCACACGATCTACTGCATCGTAGTCCACCACATTGTCGCAGTTGTTGTCTACCTCGTCGCAAACCTCTTCGGCATCTGGGTTGATCGCAGGATCTGAATCATCACAGTCATAAGCATTGTCTGCAACACCTTCCGATTCTGAACACGCCTTGAGAAGCTGATTGGGGTCTCCATAGCCATCCAAATCTGTATCTCCATAAAATGGAGTACCGTCGATTGGTTCTTCATCGATTTCGCCATTGCAGTTGTTGTCACTCTCATCACAGATTTCATCCGCACCTGGGAAACTCAATGCATTTGTATCATCGCAATCATCCGCTTGCACAAAACCATCGCCATCTTCATCAACACACGTAGCATCTGTGGCACAAGCATCATCATAACAATCGGACAATCCGTTCCCATCGTTATCTATCGAGTCGTTGCAAATCTCAGCCTCTTTATCTCCACAAGCCGTCACTGAAACAATTGAACCGCCCAACAAAGCCCACAACATCATCTTCATGTTTCTCTCCTCGTATTGCATAGACCACTAGTCTATCCTGCAATTTGTCTGTTTAAATTCGCCCATTGTACATAGACAACACTCCTTATCAATGTAAGTGATTTTTGAATGACGTGGCAAAAAATATTTCAGAAAATTGCCTGAAAATAGAGAGGTATTAAAACGAACAAGGCAAGTGACCCTACTGTATGAGAACCGTGCATCAAATTGGCAATTCAACCTGTCCCTGATACCGACCGCGACGAATCGTAAATACTGCTGTGCCTTTGTGATCACTTTTGGCATTGCTCAAGATGGTACGAACCTCTTCTAAATTTCGCACCCGCTGACCATTCACAGCGAGCAATTGATCTCCTGATTTCAAACCATTTCGAGCAAACGCTCCCTGTGATGCTACACGAACAATCTGCACTGTAGACTGCCGAACAGAAAGCTGAACACCCAATACTTCTTCCAAAGCCATATCGACGACTGCAGTCGGTAAGGCTTCTGTATCTAAAACCAACGTTGAAGTATTTCCTTGCCGCCATACTTCCAACTCCACCTTTCTTCCTGGGCTCAACGTGGAGAGATACGCATTCAAATCTCCTCGGCCTTGCACTACTTTTCCGTCAATCGATAGAATGGTGTCTTCCTTTTTTAACTGTTGATGCTCTGGATACACCCAAGATACTTGTGGTGCTGTACGGCGCTTTCCATCCATCGTAAAGAATACATCTTCAATATCGACCCCAAGCCAAGGTCTCTGAACTCGACCAAAGTTTAGGAGATCCTGAGCCACTTTCATAGCCCTATCGACAGGAATCGCAAATCCAATCCCCTCTGCATTGGATCGAATGGCTGTATTGATGCCAACAAGTTCACCATCTATATTGACCAGTGGACCTCCGGAATTGCCCGGATTGATACTGGCATCTGTTTGAATAAAATTCTGATAAATTCGCCGTTCTGTTTCAAGAGGACGATCGATGGCTGATATCACGCCCGTTGTCACAGTATGACCGAGTCCAAAAGGATTCCCAAGCGCAATCACCGTTTCACCAAGCATCAAATCTGAGCTGCTGCCGATTTCAACAGCCATTGATGTACTGTCCGTATTCAGACGCAAAACCGCCAAGTCAAGTTCAGGTGCGAGCCCGATCACTTCTGCTTCAAAACTGCTATCATCGCTGAATGTTGCCTCAATGCCAATTGCCCCTTCTACTACGTGTGCGTTCGTAAGAATGATACCTTGTGAATCAATCACAACACCCGAACCTTCAGATGATGCGGTTCCTGTGGACATCCAAGAAAATGGGTTCTGCGTTGCTACTTCTGTTGTGATGGCAACCACACTTGGAGAAACCACCTTCACCGCTTTAACAACTGATGATTCTCTAGATGCGATAGATGCGATGTACGGAGACTCTAGACCTGCCCCTTGCCCTCTTTGATTTGCATCTGCAACACACCAATATTGAAAAATGTTTGTAGCCAGTAGCGTAGTGACTACCCCCCAAAAAAAGGACTGCCTCATTGAAACTCCCTGCGTATTATTTCTATGGTTACATGTATATAAGGTAAACACACAACGCTTGAAAACCAATTGCTTCTTCCATCTTTTATTTGTACACCGATGGCAATTTTGGTAGCATCTCTTTATCAACTTGGACAGATACAAGACATGAACTGGATCAATAATTATCGACTGCATCGTATACAACAAGATTTTGGTACCAACGCCTTCAAAGAGTACCAAAATCAGCCAAGTAAAATTGCGCTGTTGAAATTGTGGTTCCACCCATACACAGAATGGACCAGTATGGGGATAATCCTCATTTCAATCGTTCTTCTCTTTGTACAAATGACCATTGAACACAATCAATCTGTCAGCTGGATGACTGCACATCGAACACAGCTGTCCATGTTCAATTGGATTGATCTCGTACTGACGTTATTTTTTATTGTTGAATTGGCCTTCAAAATCATCTTGGCTCCACGTAAATGGTTTTTTATTAAAAATAGTTTCATTGATATATTGGCGATACTTCCCATATTCAGAATGTTCAGACTGGCGAGAACAACGAGACTCTTGAGAGTTGTCAGACTATTTAGAGCAATGCGTGGCGGACGCATGCTTAAGTCAGACTTAATAAAGCAAAAAACACATGTTTTATTTAGAACAGAAAGTACGGCGA
>CALDQI010000412.1:0-4457 GCA_937911635.1 uncultured Pseudomonadota bacterium
CCCCCCCCGCCGTTGGAGCCGCGGAGAGCCTTGCAGCCCGGTTCAGTACAGCGCTGTGCCGTATCGAATCGCGTTGTCGTCTGTTACGAGCATGGTGTGGATGCGGCCGTCGGCATCGAGCCACGCTGCAGCATCGACCACGCTGGCGCCAGTGGCCGGTGCGACGCTGAAGACGGTGTAGCCGGAGGCGTTGCTGCCCACGGCGAACCATCCAGTACCGGAACCTTCTTCGACGCCGGAGAGGATGAACTCTTCGGTCGCGGAACCGCGCGAGCTTCCGGTGACGAGAATATGCACACGACCTTCGGAAGTGACCCCCAACACCTCGGCGGTGTCGGTGTCTTCCGTGACGTACACTGTGCCGCCTTCGTCGACGTGCGCCGCCACGCGTGTGTTGGACTCGGATGCGATGTCTACGTCGACTGCGACGAATGAGCCGTACGACACCTGGGGACTAAGCCCCGCCTCCGGAGCGTCGCGGTCGTATTCCGCGCGGCTCGCGTTTCGGGACGACGAGGCAAAGGAGACCGTAATTCCAGGATCGGAGACGGTATCCAGCGCACAGCCGATGGTTCCTGCGCCCGGCTCCGAGGCCGTCGTTGTGAGCGTGCCGGTCGTGAGCCCACCAGAAGCGCCGCCGGTCAGCGCACCGCTGATGATGTCGAGACTCCGTGTGTCGATGCAGCCGACCGCATGGATGAGCGAGTCTTCACCCAGGGCGACGGAAATGTCGCTGTAGGTCTCGCTTCCCACGAAAGTCGCGTGCGCACCAAGTCCCTGGTCCTTTTCGTCGTTGTAGCCACCGATGCGCAGCAAGCGCTGGCTGTCGGTCTTGAGGCCATGTCCAGCCAGGAGCAGGCCGAAGCTCGGATCGGTCGGCGCGGAGGTCGCCTGGAACCCAAAGCGGGTGCCCCAGTCATACGTGCTGTCGACGGGAAGGTCGACCAGAACCTGGCGGCGCGAAAAGCCCCGCTCGCTGGCGACGAGCGGCACACCGAGCGCCTGGATTGTGTCGTCCGACGACTGCTCGCCGGTGGACAGGGGGAGGCTGAGCGACTCGGCTCCGATGGCAAACCACAGATAGTTGGGCCCGGCACCGATCTCCAGTGGGTAGAGGCCGTCTGCATCGACTTCGCCGTTGGAATCGAACAAGGGACCCGCCTCCTCCAATGCAGCATCGAAGAATGTGCTCGCGCTGCCATCGCAGTCGTGGTCTTCCTCGTCGCTCAACACCTCGGTCGCGCCCGGATACGAGGTGGCGTCGGTGTCGTTGCAGTCTGAAAATGTGTCCAAGCCATCGCCATCGTTGTCATAGGGAACTACGGTAGCGGACCCCGTCCATTGGTTACTGTAATACGCCCCTTGATAGTTGTAGTCTAGATACCCGGTAGAATATGTGAACTGGTACCCATCAAAGTCTACGATCGATGTTCCGTCACTCTCATCGATCCATGCCCCCCAAACTTCGTTGGTGGTGTCGTAAATCATCAGTGATGCATTTCCTGCTCCATCGTAATCTTCGATGTATCCATACGTATATTGTTCATCTTGGGCTGCACTGCTGCAATTGGTCGAGACAACAGAGTTGGTATCATAGGTCAGTGTGATGTCAAAGGCAAAGTTGCAGTCTAAGCACGTGACGGAACTGGCTGTACCGGTTGCAGTCCAGCCGAGTGCGCATTCATACACGTTTGGCGTTGATTCTCCTTGGGCATAGGTGAGGGACTCATTGCCCTCATACGGATATAGGCGGTCAGCACCATCGCAATCTTGATCAATGCCGTCCAAGACTATCTCAATACCATCCGGATTTACAGACGCATCTGTATCATCACAATCTTGATCGTTATCCGTCCATTCAGCAGTTGGTTCACAGGTGATCAGGGTATTGGTTGCATCTCCAAAGCCATCCCCATCCCCATCGAAGTACCATGGGACACCGTCATCCACAGCCCCATTGCAATCGTTGTCCCGTCCGTCACCGCAGACTTCATCATTATCTGGATTGATTCCATCGGTACTGTCATCGCAGTCGTCTGAGTTCAGGCTGTGTCCCACTGGTGCTTCATCACAGGTCGTACCAACACCAAATCCTGTTCCAAAGCCATCTTCATCTGCATCCAAGAAGTAGGAACTTCCGTCGATTGGATTGTTGTCGACTTCTCCATCACAGTTGTTGTCCAAAAAATCACACGTTTCGTCTGTTCCTGGGAAAATACTGGAGTTGCTGTCGTTGCAATCTCCCTCATTTTCGGAGAATCCATCGCCATCATTGTCTATATCTAGAGGATCAGGCTCCGTACTGGGTTCGGTGGCTGGTTCTGTACTTGGTTCTGTGCTGGGTTCAGCACTTGGTTCTGTACTCGGCTCTCCGCTGGGTTCTATCGCAGGTTCACTCGATGGTTCGACCAAAAGTGAGTCTTGTTCCAATTTTGTACCGGTGCATCCAAGGAGCAACAAAGACAATAGTGGTATACCTCTCATATTATTTTCCTCGTTGCAGTTTGGCTTCGAGCATTCGGTTTCGAGCGGCACACTTCTTTTGCTCAAAGTCATCACAGACACATTCTGGTCCACCTTTACCACCACAGGATCCCTTCAGTGGTGAACCACCCAGTAAAACTCCTACTGCCATAACGCCCGCTATGGATACAAAGCCTCCGATTGCGAGTAAGATCGTTGCAATTTCCATGATGTCCCTCAGTGTTGTAAACGTTCCGCAAATGCAGCATTGCTTCTTGATCGAAACGTGCCGTCCTCTTCTCTTAATAACATAAATAGACCCAAGTCGTGTGCTTCAGCGAGCCGTAAGGCCTCTTCTTCTCCAACAACATTCAGTGCAGTTGCCCAAGCATCCGCCTCCATTACGGTTGGCGCAATGATGGATATCGATGCCATATTGTGTGCTATGGGTTCTAAGGTTCTTGGATCAATTGTATGGGAACGACGGATACCGTCTTTGATTTTGTAATTGCGATAATCCCCACTTGTTGCGAGCGCTGCATCCTTAAGCGGGACAACCAATTGAATCACCCCTTGTTCCTGAGTGGGTTGTTCAATGCCAACCAGCCAAGGGTCACCCTTCTTTGTTCCATGGGTGTAGATTTCTCCACCCACTTCCACCAAAAAGTTGTTGTACTCCAACTCCAAGAGGGCAGAAGCGACTTTATCCACAGCGTATCCTTTGGCAATGGCCGATAAGTCAATTCGAGTGTTGTCGTTCGTTTTCGTGAGCGTGGTACCCGTGAGAGTCAGCTTGT
This sequence comes from uncultured Pseudomonadota bacterium, assembly GCA_937911635.1. Classification (GTDB taxonomy): domain Bacteria; phylum Myxococcota_A; class UBA796; order UBA796; family UBA796; genus CAJWHX01. The sequence continues at coordinate 3,261 of CALDQI010000412.1, forward strand.
CGGAGCCCACAGACTCTTTTAATGCCAGCAAAGAATCTTCTGTGGGTTCTTTTAAGGAGGGCGGAAATCCAAAACCCCATGCATTCACAACGGGACCAATGGTGATATCGAAGGCTCGATTGCTTTTTTGATGGATGTCCAGTGCAGCCTCAATGACGAGTGCAGTGTCCTTGGAGATGTCAAACGGATTCGTGTTGTTTCTGTTAAAGCGACTGACTTCTGAGTCCGGTTGATATGTGGACATGAGCGCATTTACAATATTGAGCTGGGTTTGAATGACTTCTTGAACATTTCCACTGGGAGCGTCGGCGAGCTGAACGCTCCACGTTGTGCCCATAGCTTGTCCATAATAAGGTGTTGTTTTGGGACGTCGACTCCATGTGACCCAAAATAAACCCAGTACAAAGATGGCGGGTAGTAGAAGTTTCTTGGTGGAATAGAGGGGTTTGACTTTCATGTCGACTCTCAAAAATGATGACTCAAATTGAAAAAGGACCAGTCGGTTGACCGGTCCCTTCGTTTGGATGAATGATCGGCTTATCCTCCGAAATCATCCAACATAATGTTTTCACGTTCCACACCTAGGTCTTCAAGCATGTTGATCACAGAGGTGTTCATGATTGGGGGACCACAAAGGTAGTATTCACAATCTTCTGGGGCAGGGTGCTTGGACAAGTATTCATCATGTAGAACATTGTGGATGAATCCTAGGTAGCCTTCGACACAGCCAAGAGGTTTTCTAGACTCGGCTTCAGGATTGGCCCAATCGTCTTCGGTTTCGGCTGCACGTTTGTCAGAAAGTGCCACGTGCCACTGGAAGTTTTCAAACTCGGTTTGGATAGAGTCAAAGTCTTCGAGGTAGAAGAGTTCCTTGAATGAACGACCACCGTACCAGAATGATACCTTACGAGTCGTGCGCAACCGTTTGAACTGATCGAAGATGTGAGAGCGCATTGGAGCCATACCGGCACCACCACCGACGAAGACCATTTCATTGTCGGTTTCGCGAGCGAAGAACTCACCATATGGTCCAGAAATAACGACCTTGTCACCTGGTTTACAGGCGAAGATGTACGACGACATGATTCCAGGAGGTACATCTAAGTACTTGAAGGTTCCACGCGGGGCTGAACGGTCTGGTGGGGGAGAGGCAATACGGACATTGAGCATGATGATGCCTTCTTCACCCGGATAGTT
>CALDQI010000413.1:0-19870 GCA_937911635.1 uncultured Pseudomonadota bacterium
TCGAGTCTCTTGATACTATCCAAAGGTGGTCCCAGTTTCGGAAGTAACTTTTGGTGAATTGGTATTCGTGATTGTATTGTTGAAACTTATCTTTTTCCAGCTTTGTCCCACGGCCAAGGTAAAAGGCCAATGCATCTCGACGTGGTTCCGAAGCCCAATCTTCAGAAGATATTTCTATATGGTGCATACGATATGCAAGGCTGGTTTTACTCAATCGATTAAACAGAGAGTATTGTTGTGCATCGTAGTTCTCTTTATCCGAAGGGACATCCCATTGTTCAAATATCAGCCATCCAAAGAAATCTGGTAGCGAACACATAGCGCCTTCTGCGATGGGTACTTGAGTTTGACCAACGAAATCTTTCAGGTATCCCCAGTTCTCTACCAGTGTTTCTTTGTAATACTTAGGGTCAACATAATTCTTGAGCGAGATGACAGTTCGATTTAAATCTGTTTGAAGTGGGTGGATGTCTTCAATTAATTGAACTAAACTCGTTGTCTTGTGATCAATCTGAACGATCAGTATGGCCTGGCCATCATTGGCCAACAACAGGTAGATATTGTTGATCTTATTTGTAGATTCAGATATTTGTTTGTGCTTAGCCTGATTGAAAAAATGAAGTTTTTGAAACTTGTTCTTTAGGGAGTGATGCAACTCCAACCAAAGATAGGTTGAACTGAGATCTGTGATGGGAGTGTCTACGAACTCGCCACATCGAAATCTGAAAGAACGCGATGAGCGGTCAAAACTTCGTTTTCCGATCTTACTTTTTAAACTCTCTAAACTTTCGTTAATGATACGTGCTCGATCTTCATCATTCTTAATGAAGACATCGCCGACCAACTGATTGATCTGCCAGACTGGATTTTGATTCGGCCCCCATGTGCGTCGCAATAATTCTTTTAAGTACAGTTCTTTTGAGTGGTGATATGTGTAACTGAAGAAGAGGGATGATGCGGGTTCTTTGGGTAACGTGATTTGTGAGAGACTTAGTTCAGTCATGAGCACTCCATGGCATTTGTAGTAGAATATTGATATTCTAGTGTGTCACCATTGACTGATCTACAAATATTTTGACTATCATTCTATAAAAATATGAATGACATTGTTATTCAGAGTTCTTAGACAACTGTTTGAGCAACAATAAAGTGTGTTGACAATCCAGCACATCTTCTGTTTGCGGATTGTAGAGCAAATAGAGTTCGAGCGCTTCTATTGACTCTGTATAGCGATGAAGTCGTCCCAAGATCACCGATCGGGTTCTATGCAACTCGGTAATGTTTGGTTGCAAGACCATGAGCCTTTCTAGTGAACGCAACATACCTTCGTACTGATTGAGTCTTTTGTGCGCATAAAAGATATTGTGACACACTCGGAGGACAATGCTTTGAGTGGAACTGGATTGTACACAGGCCTCGAAAGATTGTTCTACACCCCAGATTTCATGCCAAGCTCGGAGATCCTCTTCCACTAGAATGTTTCCAGAGTCGAATGGATCGATAAAAAACGGGCGTTCAGTGTGTGCGGGTTTAATCAGGAAGTGTTTGGGAAAACCGATTCCTTCGATCTCAATACCCAGTCGTTTGGCAACTTCTATGTAGATGACGCCGAGTATGATTGGTAGACCCTTGTTTCGCTCCAATACTCGATGTATCAATGAGTTTTGAGGGTGATAATAATCTTCCGTATCTCCTGAAAAGCCTAAGGTATGAAACAGATGCTGATTGATGCGACAAATTGAGTCCAGCATATCAGAGTGAGGGCGTAGATGAATTCCAGAGGCGATGGCATCAAACTGAGCGAGCAAGTTGTCTGGTGTCTTTGGATCTTCATCTTTGGCGATCCAGTACAACGCTTCATCTAAGGGGATGGTATTAGAGGCGCACAATGCCTGTAAGGCCAACTGTGCCTCTGATGGTTGGAAGGGATGCTGCATCTGAATTGAAACGCTCATGGTCGATTGAAAGCCGCCAAAGTGGAAATGGTGGGTTTGTTGATGGCGACTGGTATAGTCGGACCATAGCAATTCAATACCATCCCATCGAGTGGAAGCAAGTCGAGGTGGTGAAATAATTTTTCTCCAGTGACGATATCCATTTGTAAATTGTTCAATTTTTCGGTGGCTGCTTCCATAAATCGTTGCGCGGCATCCTCGGCGGTAAATACCGCTACGAGAGCACGTTGTTGGTGATCTGGTGCGAGAGCGACGTGGTTTTGACCATTGCCATCTTGTACGAGAGGCAGGTAGTAGGCGTCAAAATCTTTGAGTGCAGCCATAAAGTTGTCATCGTTGGATTGTGCTGCGAGGATACCTTCAATCTTTTGTGCCCGGTTCATACGGATCAGCGATGGAAATAGACCATCAGGAATTTGTAGGGCATGTTCGGTATGACCATCGATTACAATGGAGTCTACGAGTGGTAAATTTGCAAATAGCCACGTACTGGTGAATTCGATACTTCCAATCTCAGCATGATTGTGCTCAGTCAGATGGTCCTTGCTAGAGTAGATGTGAAGGTAATTTTTCTCTTTTGTCTGTTGGAGCAATGGTTGACCTTCGCGTGCCGGAACATACCACAGTGAATGTCCTACCAATAGCCGAAAGACTTCTGAGTGGTGGCTTGGATTGTCTTGAAAGGCAAGTAGAGATTCTGCAAGTGTGCTCATTCGGTCTCCTGTTGATTCTGTTTTGTGATATTACGTATCAAGGTTCGACTCAAAAGGACACTTGACTTGCGAAGACGATGTTGTTGTCTATTTCAGTCCATTCTCTGATGGTTCCACCATCTCGGATCCATTGGTGAATCGGGGTCCATTTGCTCGAACTGTGGGGCTCAGGTGGGTCAGAGAGAGTGGCAATTTGCTGTATCCGTTCTGTGAGTGCAGTGCTATGGATATTGAGCCCAGCGATGAACAGGGTGGGCGACTGTCCTGCTACGAGGATATTCCCAAGGTCGCTAAACAAGAGGGGGAGGGCGTCGAGTACATTAAAAGATGTTTGTCGTTTTGTTTCCAGATCCACACCGGTGTGCCATCGTGTTCCTTCGACCGTTGTTTCTGACCATTCAGCACCCTGTTTAATCCACCAGTCAATAGCCTCATTCCTCCACCCGCTCGATTCGGCTGTTTGAGCATTGATAGTACATCCGATAAGGCTGGCGCCTTCAAGTCTAGCTTGGGATAAATTGGCTCCTCGGAGATCAGCCCATCGAAGATCAGCCTGCTGAAAATTGGCGTGGTGTAAATTACAAAATCGAAAATTGACTCGGTGTAAGATCGCTCGCTGAAAAGAAGCCGAACGAAGATGGGCGTGGGCAAATGTTCCATTGCGGATATCTGAAGCGTTCAGACGGGCTTGCTCTAAATGACAGGAGACAAAGTTCCCACGGGTCAATTTGCACCGCTGTAAGTCCGCGTGATTGAGGTTGCAGTGTGCAAAGGTTGCATTGTGCAGCTCGCAATCTGGTGCCGCTAAATAAGATAGGTTGCGATAAACGGATCGGAAGTCATTGCACTGCTGCCCTCGAATATCGCAGTGAGCCCAATCTCCCAATGGTAAACCGAGTGCTCTAGAATTTCGTTTCCATGCCGCCAAAAGTGACTGACCACGGTATTTTGGACCATCAAGTGAATGCACGAGATCAGGCTTGGTGGGATTTAGTCATTGCGTCGACGAATCAACAGTAGACCCATCAACATAGCCATTGGTGATACATTCCACCCAAATCCGCCCATACTACACGCAAAGAGTCCCTTGTCCTCTTCAGCTTGTTCGGCTTCGAGTTTCTCAAAATAGTTTGGTTCGAGGATTCCAGTCTCGTCACACCAGACCCGCGAGCTACTTTCGCAGCCTTCGACCATTTTGGATTCGATCCAATCGCGGTAGAATTGAACTCTCGTATCGACACCACCAGTTTCGTTACAGTCGCTCATGTCATACGCGTGACTGGTGACGCCAACCAATCGAAGTCCGTCTGCACTCTCCCAAAAACTTGGACCACCTGAGTCACCGTGACACTTTCGAACATCACTTTCGACTTCACCGACTTTAAATTCATATGCTGCGATTTCAGAGATGAAGGATTCACCTTGTTGTTTGATCGCATAACTTCCAGAAGGTGGGGTCTCTTGTGGTCCAGTAGCAATCTGCTGTCCCCAGCCAACGACGCCAACCCAGTCTCCTTCCATCATCATGCTGTCTTCTTCTGCGGTGGGGAGGTAAGCCGGCTTGATGTCCAACACTGGTTCAGACAAAAACAGCAGTGCGATATCGTAATTCTCAGCAAGTCCTAGGTCCAGTCCGTTGATGTCAAAACTCTCATGTAATATCCATTCTGTTACGGGGATTGCATCTGTTGGAAGTTCTGGATCTTGTTGGCTACCGTCCCAGGTTGTGAGATCAGCTTGTCGAGTCCACCACATTTGCACATCTTCCATTGGAATTCCAAAAGAGATCACATCGGTGTCTACACAGTGTGCTGCCAATAGGACCACATCGGGTGCGATCAGCGTACTCGAGCATACAAAGGTGTCCAAAGGAAAATCAAAGATCACACCGTGTAAGAGCATCCCGCCGGTTGATGGGTAGTCATCCGCAATCGCCTCATCTCCATTGATGATGGGGGTTTCGAGTGTCGTTGCAGGAGTATTTCCTAGGATTTCTTCTGTTTCAACTGTCGGTGGCAGTGCAAAGGCTAAGGATGTCAAAGCAAGTGTCAGCATCAGGATCTCTCAAATGATGGGTTAGAATGGATGTAATTATTAGATACGGAATCTTAGATACGTGTAGTGGCATGCGTTACAAAGCCAAATTGGTCAGTATTGTTGTTCCAGTCTCTGAACTCTTCATTTCCACCACGAATTTTCCAATCGGAATCAATGGTCAAACAAGAAGAGATTCCGCCTCGTGGTCGCAAGCGCATCATTAAACGCAAGCGCGTCGGCTTGTATACGCTCATGATATCTTCAAACATGACGTTTGAGAGGCGTTCATAGGAAATGGGTTTGTCTCGGAAAGAGTCTTTGTACACTTTGAGAGACTTCAGTTCAATGGTCCATTTGCTTGGATAGAAGGTCAATAGAACCTCACCGAAGTCTGGTTGATTGATGACGCCCAAGAAGGTGAATTCGGGCATCAGAATTTTTTGCTCGTATGTGGAGTGTCCAGGGTTCGTTATCTTTTCCAATAGATGAGCCTGTGAGAAGTGGCTGTTTGGAAGTTCTGTATTCTCTTTTCGAGACAGTTCGTCTGCAGCAAGTCGTTCTCTTTTTAATGTTGCAAAGGCTTGTTTTCGCTCATCTATGCTCAACGTGCGTAGTTGTTCGATAGCCTTGTTGAAGTTGTCTTGTGACATCGTCCACTCCCAACAGTGTAATAGGATTCTGTTGGGCTATATATCATGCTTGTTCATCTTTCCAAACTTGAACGATGGCTTGACCATCTTCTGACATCCATCCGCGAAACATTCCACCGGTGTTGAACGGAAGTGCGACATTTCCACGACTATCCACCGCGATCAAGCCTCCGATGTCCTCTGGTAGTTCTTCAAATATGAGTCGTTGAGATGCAGTTTGCAAGTCCATTCCTCCAAATTCCATCATCGCCGATAGACGTCCAGCGACATTGGAGCGGATGAACAGCTCTCCATGCCCAGTAGCGGATACAGCACAGGTTTTGTTTTCAGCATAGGTTCCGGCACCGATCAAGGCTGAGTCACCGACTCGGCCAGGGTCTTTATTGCATAAGCCGCCCGTAGATGTTGCCGCTGCCAGATTGCCATGTGTATCCAATGCGACCGCCCCAACTGTTCCTTTGCAATTGTCTTTGCGCAATAGACCTGCTTTTGCCTTTTCGTGATCGAGGATAATCGTATTGTTGGCCTGAGCTTCTTTGAGTTGTTCTCGGCGATAGTCTGTTTTGAACCATTCTTTGTCTTGGCACACGAGATTTTGAGATCGGGCAAATTTGGTGAGGTGTTCGCCTATCAGCATGACGTACGGTGTTTCTGTCATGACTCTGTGAGCCGCCTCAATGGGGTTTTGGACAGAACTCGAACCACAAAGTGCGCCGGCATCTCCTGTCGCTCCGTCCATAATTGAAGCATCCATGTAGCACCCCCCGTCTGAAGCGAGTACAGCTCCACGACCAGCATTGAACAGCGGCGAGTCTTCCATCACTTTAACCGCCGCGACAACAGCATCGATAGCTTTACCACCATCTGCTAAGATTTTATGTGCCACTTCTAAAGATCGTTGTAAGTCTATACGGGCTTGGGACTCTCTTTCGGGTCCAAGATCTGCTGGGGTACTGAGTCCTGCCCCTCCATGAATGGCTATCGTGAACATGACAAATCCTCCTCGGGATCGATGGTGTACTTAAACTCTTCTTGTTTGGGTTCGACAGGCAGACGCAGGTCTTGCAGCCTCCCGGACCACAATGCGTGAACTGCCAAGAAGGATCGTTCGACGTTGGGGAGTTCATTGACCAGTATCCTCAATTCCTTCTCTACAGAATCCCCTTGCTCAAGACCTCTACGAACGGTAAGGTAGGTCGATGAGACCTCTTCTTCGGTGAGCAGATTGGTATTCCATTCACGGTTGGCGATGAGGCGCCGGATCTTATCCGTGATGGGCTGGCAAGAAATCTCTTCAATGTCTCGATGGGTTGCAGAGAGTCGACTTTGTTGATCCAAATGATGATACAAAAGTGCTCGTTGTTGAAGACCAATGATCTTTGGGTAGGGGTCCTGATGAGCACAGAGCGGAATCAATAACTCTTCTCCTTTTGTGAACTGTCCTTGTAAGATGTACCACTCAGCCAATATTGCGTGACTGACGACCCAAACATCAATGTTTGTGGATTTGGTCATCGAGATCAGTGTTGGAATGTCTGATGTGTGCACACGCTCAAATATGGATAGCAACCGTTGAACGGGTCCATCGTGTTGTAGTCGTAAAGATTGTAGCCAATCCGCATTTCTACGATACAATAGTCGTTCTTTTAAGTGTGGTATGTCGTGTCCACGTTCTTCTATCCGCATCAGTAATCGCCATTGATGCATTGTATTGGCTTTCGTATTGATCCAGTGTTCGGTTTCTAGAAGGACGTTTTCAGGGTGATGAAGGGCTTCAACACAGAGTTTGGCCCATTTTGGAAGGGAGTTCTGGTATTCGAACAGTTCGATCAGGCCCTTTTCATGTGGAATCAGATGCAAGCAAGCAGGGTGAGCAGCCCCAACATATAGATGCCAGAGCATGCCTTCTTTGCGAACCCAATGTGGAAGCTTTTCAAGCTGCTTGGTCAATTGTCGTCTGGACACGCCAGCGAATTTATGTAGTAGAGATGTAGAGGCTTTTCCACCCAAGCAAGCAAGGACATAGAACGCACGTTGTGTAGCCTCCGGTAGATGCTGCAAATAGTGCCAAACCTGTTCGTGGTACTCATCCGGTATCCATTGTCCTTCCTGGGCAAAAGAATAGGCGAAGCGATTGATGAGTGCAGGGTCACCCCCAGATAGAGACAATAGATGCAGAGCGTACACATCTGGAGAGAGATTGTTTTGTTGGAGCGTATTGCAAACGTGGGATATGACAGGCGGCCCACTTGTCTCCGGATACGTATCCTCTGGAACTGGTAGGCATTTTCTTAGTCTGTCTGCAAACGCATATCCATTGAGTGGTCGTTGGGTTGGGTCTGGTGAGAGTGCTTCTAACAGAAGTGTTCTCAGTGGCGCGGGAAGTCTTTTTGATATGTTTGGAGCGGTTTTCCGTCTGTGCGAGGATTCTTTGTCATTGTCGACACGTTCAAACACCGGCTTATTGGTGATCATTCTGTGCAGGACACCAGCCATGGCATAAACATCGACGGTTGCATCTAGCTTCAGCCCATCGTGCTGTTCTGGCGGAGCGTAGGAACGTGTCCCAAAAAACTTACCGGTACCGGTACTGCTGAGAGCCCGCGCTAGCTCAAAATCAATAAGGTGCGGAATTCCCTGACTGTCCACCAAGATGTTGTTCGACTTGATGTCCCCATGGATCCACTTCATTTGATGTAAAGAACCGAAAGCCTCTGAGATCTTGATCGCGATCTGCAAGCATTTATAGAGTCGTTGACTGCCGTACAAAGAGCGAACATGTCCAGTGGCGGATTTCCCATCGATGAGTTCCAACACCAAATAGCTCCACCCCTCATTCAGCAAACCAAACTCATAGACGCTGACCAAAGAAGGGTGCGGAAATTCATTTAAGATTTTGTATTCCTGCATGAATCGAAGTCTTTTTCGAGGTCTGCGTTGAATCTTAATGGCAACCGAACGCTTGAAAGGGTCCACTCCTAAGAATACTTCACCAGACCCCCCTCTACCTAGGCTTTCAAGAACTCGATAACGCTGTAGACGACTGAATGACATGATATTGTACTGCTCTGATGGACAAGGTGGAGGTTGACGAATCAATAGATTTAACGTTTGGGATGATCTCAATCAAGTTATCCCAATTGGGGTTGAAAAATCATCAATTTTCTACAGGTCTTGATCATGGCTGTTTTAAGAGTCTACAGGTTGTGGTTGTTTGTAGAGGACTTTATTGGTCTGCAATGATGGATTCCAAAAACGGCAAAGTGAGACTGTGCAGTTTTGGTATATCCTCGACGATTCGTTTGGTGAGAGTTCTGTGAATGCCATCCATAGTCTTGAGGATACTCTGGAGTTGCTGTATTTGTGTTGGGGACAACGAATCGGGTTGTGCTGACCAACATTGCAAGGCGCGTGCAAAATCACTCATGGCTGCATCATCTTGATTGAGACGATGCCAAGCCAACGCTCTATTGGCCCAGTGCTGAGGGATAGCGGGGTTTTGTTCCAGTCGACGAGTTAAACCTTTGATTCTGGTGTGTTCACTTGGGTCTGGGGATACTCGTGATTGTTGAGAGAGTAGTTCAAGTTCTCTTGTGACAAAATATTGTCTCAAGTCTATAGGAGAGAGATGAGGGTGTATCAATAGATCGAGCTCTTTTTGCATACTAGAGAGGTGTGCAAGAAATATTTCATGACTCATAAGTTTACTCTTTACCACTAGATACATCGCTTAGTCTAGCAGTTAAATCCATGATGCTAAGCATCCCTTCTTCACGTTGCTGAAGCAGTCCTTCGATGTTCTGTTGCAGATGTTTGGACTTTCTTTGTAGTCCATCGACTTCTTCTTGTAGAGTGTTGCACTGGTTGTGCTGCTCTATTAACGTTTGTTCAAGTGTATTTTTTGTGTCGACCAACAGGTCATATTGAGTTTGCAGTGTATTTGACTCTTCCTCTAGAGAAGCAGTGGTAACGATCAATGACTGGTGGTGTTGACGAGCGGCAGAAACGGCGTTTTGGAGAGCGGTCAGTTTGTATTGTTGCGACGCATTCGAGTGTTGAAGTTGTTCTTGCTCCACTTCTAGACGAATGAGTTCTTTGGTGTTGTGTTCATTTCGAGCCAAGTGCCTAGTTAGTTTGAGGCTTCGAGTTTTCACTTCTTCTACGAGTGTTGTCTCGAGTGACTCTAGGGGAGCCGCATCGAGTTGCCCAGATTTTATCTGTGCATCCAATTGATAGAGTTCGTGCAATTGTTGTTCGAGTCGTTGCTGAATAGCCAGCTGTATTTCTGTGATGTTTTTCATGCCATCCTCTGCAAATTATACATACAGTGTAACATGACACATCATTCGTTGAACATTCAACTGAGTTGCTTTGAAATAAAAGGTGTGGTAGAAACTCAAGGTTTTTCACAGATTTGATCACACAAAGGCAAAAAATACTGATATCTGTATGGGGATCAGATACGAATTGTATATACTTTTGACTTGAATGGCTCATTGGAGATTGTATGGCTCAGGTTCCCGTACTCGTAGTGATAGAAGGTCCGTTGACAGGACATCGATTTGCATTGGCAGAAGGCGATGGCAATACCATAGGACGCTCTGAAGACTGTACGATTATTATTCCAGATCCAGATGTGTCCAGATTGCATGCTCGACTCATTCTTCGCAATGACGCCGTTTGGGTGCAAGATGAAAATTCACGCAATGCAATTTTTGTGAATGACAAACGCGTGGTTAGAAGACCAGAGGAATTACGCCCAGGTGGGTTGGTCCGGTTGGGCGATGGGCCACATGTATTCACTCTAGAGCTCGATGATGGTGATGATTCCTCATTGGTGATTCCGATTGACACTTCAGAAGAAAAACCTTCAATGACGATGTGGATTGTTATGGTGGCTCTGTTGGTGTTGTCTTTGGCTGTCGTTTTGTTGATGCGTTCGTAACAACGTATCGTACCAACGTTAACGTATGAGTTTTTTGTACTTGGCAATACTCTTAGCAGAGGGGAATGACAAAACGCCGCTTGCTGCTTATGTTGGGCATGAAGATCCGTATGTTCATATTAGAGCGTTGGAAACCCTGATAGAACTAGGGATCGAATCGGAAGACCAGATTATGGTGGGATGGTTGGCCTCGGACCTTCATACTAGAGAACGATTGGCAAATGCTCTCTATTTAATGGATAACAACGTAGGCTTAAAATATGGGTGGTCGGTCGATCTATCAGATCAGGAACGGTGTCGATTGGCGCTTCGACTGTCGACAATGGGTCAGACCACAGAAATGATATCCGCAGCATCGGCCCCCGTTGTAGAAGGTCCATCATGGCCCGTATTTTCACAGGGGACATTAGAGGATAAGTGGACCTGTGCCATTGCTTCACATGTGCTGTTGTCTGTGGACGCGCCGTTGGACTCATTGCTTGAACGTGGTGATTTTCCATTTTCGATGCCTTTTGTCTGGGATGTGTATGCTTTTGCCACTGAAGATACCTTACAAAAGATGCTCGTAGAGATGGAATGGGTTGAAGAGGGGCTCAGGGCTCCTTTGTGGACAGCACTCCACTTGAACGCCTCGACTGTAGATGAATACCGTGTGCACCAGAGTTACCTCTCTCAGATTGATGATTGGTCCATTGGAGAGTGCTTAGATGCAGCCGAGTTTGTCTGGGCAGTGGGGGGTGAAAACGCCAATCAGAAGAACGCCGCGATGGAGACTTTGTCTGCTCTCCAAAAGCATTCTACAACCTGTAAAAGTTGGACCCAAATCGCAAAGACTTCTCTACGGCATCGGCTTCCTCGATCTGTGTTAAAGATGGCTACCGATATTCGTGCCGATAAAGATGACGTCTATTCGTCTTTGAGGCTGGTATCGGAACGTCAGGTGTTGACCAAAAGAGAGATCCGTAAGGTCAAAAGGTATCTGTCTCCATTGCTACAACAAGACCTGGAGGCCCCCATATTGATTGAACTCTTAAGGGGGCTGCACCTGTGGTTTGATTCTTCCGACTCTGAAATGATCAGCCGCTTAAACGACCTCGAGAGAAAAACGACAGATCCGATTGTTTTGGTTGAGTTATCGATTGTTCAAGCCAGAGTTCAAGATTCTACTGAGTGAACGACTGGACCTTTAAATATAGAGTCGTACAAAAAACAGATACTTGATACAATCTTAGGCAAATACAGTTAGAGAGTAGCAGTTTTGAAGGAGTTAAAGATGCAATTGGATTGGGTGGAAGAGTTAAAAGTACGTTTTGTATCGGGTGAGAATGTAATTTTCTTGCTGCATGGAAATGTGAACGATCTGTTTCCCTTTTACGATGAAGGGACAGACAAGCATGTGTTTTGTTCATTGACAGAGTATCTTTGTCGCATGCTCAAAGGGACAAAAGATCTCATTGTAGATTTCAACCTGAGTGAAGGATTTGAACTGCATACATCCAGTAAAAATCAGTCCTCTTGGATAGCAAAAAAATTAGAGACTTTAAACGTGATAGGTCCCTCGATTTATCGCTCGTTTCAAGAGATCGAAAAGATGGTTCAAGATCCCTCTAGAAATGTTGGGGTATTGCTCAATTATTGTGAAACATTGCTTCCCGATCAACCCGTTGACAACATGTCGGAGCAGGCGCGTAGTAGCTTGGTTAAGGTTTTGCAGTGGACTCAGGACCCAGAACTCGCGGAGTCAAACAACATTATCATTCTCAGCACGGAACACCTGAGTATGGTTCACAGACGATTTTTGGCGTCTAGCCAAGTGGCTTTGTTGAATGTTTCGTTGCCTTCCACAGGAGTTGTTCGTCAGTTTGTAGCAGAATATCAGCGTACACATAAAACGGTTGACTTTTCGATGGGTGAGGAGCGCTTTGCAGAACTGTGTGGTGGATTGACTCTTATGCAGATTCAAGGCATCCTAAAGCGCGCTCAGCAAAAGGATACTTCAATCGATTTTCGCCTGATCAATGAACGTAAAAAGAAGATCGTTGAGCAAGAGTGTCAAGGGCTGGTGGAATTTGTATCGCCCAAACACGATTTCTCACATGTTGGTGGTGCCGATGGTCTCAAAGCAGAGCTGTTGCGGGTTGCAGACGCCATTAAAAAAGGACGTCGATCACAGGTACCGATGGGTATGTTGTTTGTAGGACCGATGGGGACAGGGAAAACGTATATTGCAGAGGCTTTTGCCGGTGAGAGTGGGTTGACTTGTATCAAGCTCAAAAACTTTCGTGAGAAATGGGTGGGATCGACAGAGAGTAATTTCGAGAAGATTTTGCAGGTTGTGAAAGGGTTGGGAAATGTGCTCCTCATAATTGACGAGGCAGATAGATCTCTCAGTTCTGGTGGTGGTGATGGTGGTGTGGATTCGCGCGTGATTGCCAAGCTTAAAGAGTTTATGAGTGATACAACTCATCGAGGCCGAATTGTAGTAGTCATGATGACCAATCGACCCGATAAAATAGACATTGATCTCAAAAGACCAGGTCGACTGGACAACAAGATCCCATTCTTTCTACCTGAGGATGAAGATGTGTGTCTCGCCATATTGAAGGCACAGGTTCGGAAACACAAAGTGGAACTCGTTGAAGATATCGATTGGGATGCCGTGAAGCCAAGTTTAAAAGGATATTCCGCGGCAGAGATTGAGGCTGTATTGCTGGCCGCAGTTCGTGTGGCAGTTGTGGAGAGCGATGCGGACAATCCAGTGATTGATGGTTCTCATATTGCAGCTGCAATCCTCGATGTGGTTCCCACTCGAGACTTTAGAATGATAGAATATATGGAGATGCTGGCCGTGTTTGAGTCTTCCTCTAGATCGATGCTTCCGGAAAAATTTCGGGAATTGGATCAAGAAATGATTCAAGAACGATTGGATCTCATGAGATCGCGATTGGCAGGGCGTCTATAAAAGATTCTGTTCATATTATGCGTTGAATCAGTGGTTTTTCAATTTGAACTGAAGAGAACTATCTTCCAGAGTCAACTTGACAGATGTGTGAATTTGGGATAGTCTCCTATATCTAAATGTTTTAGTGCTGACAGAAATCCCCCATATTTGTGGCTATACCGAGTCCCAAGTTTGTAGGGCAAAAGCAAAAAAACATTGTTCACAATAGAGCCGTAATGGGTTCAGTTTAATCAGACAAGAATTGGAGTATGTACGATGTACGCAGTGATTGAAGCAGGTGGTGTCCAACACCGTGTAAGTGAAGGCGATGAGATTACCGTAAACCACATGGGATTGGATAAAGGTTCACGCATTGAGTTTGACGTATTGATGTTGGGTGGTGATAAATCTGTACAGTTTGGAACACCTGTTGTAAGCGGTGCCAAAGTGGTTGCAGAAGTTCTCACTGAGCCAAACACCACTGATGAAGATGGCAAGCGAGTATGGGGATATCGTGGTAAGAAGGTTGATATTTATCGTTACAACCGTCGTCACAGAACTCGTACTGGAAATGGTTTCCGTCAAAGTTTGACCAAGCTTGAAATCAAGTCGATCGAAGCATAATCCGAATCATTATCACAAGAAGAAATCGTTTCGCCGATTGAGTTCGGCAAGCAGAAAAGAATAGGAGTCAAATCATGGCACACAAGAAAGGTCAAGGTAGTACCAAAAATGGTCGCGATTCAAATGCACAGTACCGTGGCGTTAAAGCCCACGATGGAAACGTAGTTTCTGCAGGGTCCATCTTGGTTCGTCAGTTGGGAACCAAGTTCCACGCTGGAAAGAACGTTGGTATTGGTAAGGACTGGACACTGTTTGCACTCGTCGATGGCGAAGTCAAATTTGAAAAGCACAACAACAAACGTCGCATCTCCGTATACCCAGTATTGGGCGAGTAAGCACACGAACGTTTCGTTGCAAACGCACAAATCCACCAGTCTTCATGAAACTCATGGGCTGGTGTTTTTTCGTGCACGATAGGCTGGGACAGTCTACTGGGAGAGATCATGCGCTTTATTGATGAAGTCAACATTGTAGTAGAAAGTGGAAAAGGAGGGGACGGGTGTGCCTCATTTTTGCGTGATAGACATACTGCTTTTGGTGGTCCAAATGGTGGGGATGGCGGAAAAGGCGGAGATGTCGTATTTACAGCAACCACACGGTACACGACGCTGTCGAGTTTGCGTACTCGTCCATTGTGGAAGGCAAACAATGGAGTGCCTGGTAAAAGCCGATGTATGGCGGGGGCAAAAGGTGAATCTTTGGAAATATTCGTGCCCGTTGGAACCCGAATTTTTAACGCAGGGACAGATGAAGTATTGGCAGATTTGACATCAGATGAGCACAGTGAAATCATTGCACACGGTGGCAAAGGTGGTCTTGGAAATATTCATTTTAAGACGAGTACAAACCGTGCACCGCGTAAGTTTACTTTTGGTAAACCTGGCGAACGCTTCAATCTTCGTCTAGAATTGATGGTGATGGCAGATGTGGGTCTTTTGGGCTATCCGAATGCAGGTAAATCCTCCTTTATCTCACAAGTATCTGCAGCCAAACCCAAAGTGGCTGACTATCCTTTTACAACGTTGGCTCCGAAACTGGGTGTGGTTGATATGGGAATGGATGGTTCCTTCACCATTGCTGATATTCCTGGACTCATTGAAGGCGCTGCAGATGGGCATGGGTTGGGTCATCAGTTTTTGCGGCACGTTCAGCGCACCAAAACTCTGTTGCATCTACTCAGTTTGGGACCGGACGAATCTCTGGACGTGGTTGAACGCTATCAGAATATTCGCCGTGAGCTCGAGAATTACGATTCTGAGCTGGCACAAAAGCCAGAAGTGATTTTATTAACCAAACAAGACTTGGTAGATGAAGAAGAACTGGAGATTGTGATCGATTTGCTTCGAGAAGTCGTGGGTAAAAAACGGATTTTGCGGTGCTCTTCCATCACGGGAACCAATATTGAACGCGTGAAAAAATATATTTGGCGAAAACTTGTGGAGCATCAGTGATGTTGTGGCTGTGGTTGGCCTGCACTGGTGAAGATTCAACCAACGTGGTAGAGCCATCGAAGACTCTGCTCACCGCATCACAAGAGGTCATCTTTGCATCTACTGAGGTACTTGGTCCTCATCGTTTTCGTTCTGTGTATACCCATACAGAGTTTCATGGTGAAGACGAACGCAACACGCATCGTGAGGTGTTGAGTATTGATTGGATGGACTGGGATCATTGGCAAGCAACCCACATGGTTGATGATGATATTGTGATGCAAGTCATCATCATGGATAGCCAATGTTTGGAACAAGTGTCTGGGAAGTTTGTCAAACGCCCCGATGGAGAACCGTATCGCGTTCAGCTGCGCAGCATGTGGAATCAGTGGGATTCGATCATGCGGCATTTTGAGCCACACAGCACTTGGACGGACAACGGCACTTCTACAATGGAAGATCGAACAGTGCACCATTATACGGCGGTGTTCAAGGAACCTCTGGGCTCTCCGGTTGGACTGACTCCTCTAGAACTCGATGCTCAAGTTTGGGTGGATGAGCAAACGGCTGTTCGACTAGCAGGGACTGTGGAAGCATCCCTTGTCAACGGACCGTATAAAAAATATGTGTCTTTGAAAGTCGATCGCTCCGATATTGCAACAGATGCAGTCGAGCGCCGATTGACCGAAGAATGGTCCAAGATTCAGATTTTACAGGAATGAATCCGAAGATAAATACGACCGAGGAAAGGTGGAATTCGAAGGGGGTGTTGCGTGACAATACACAGTGAAATTGATACAATGCAGTATCGAACGAACTAAATATGGAGTCTGTTATCGAACTCAAACAATTGACCAGTGTGGTATGCCAAGCCATCGCCGACAATAAAGGAGCCAATATTACCATATTGGACGTGGAAGAAGTCTCTCCGGTTGGGGAGCGATTGGTGCTGTGTACCGCAAGTGCCACCAGACAGGTGCGAGCCATTGCGGACTCTATTTTACTAACCTTGAAAAGGGAACACAATAAACTTCCATACGGAGTAGAGGGGCGTGGAGTTGATGTTTGGGTACTGCTGGATTATGGTTCTCTAGTTGTACACATCTTTCAACCAGAAACCCGTGAATACTATGATCTGGACGGTCTGTGGATGGAAGCCCCACGTTTACCGCTTGAGGATTTTGGTGTGGAAGCACCGGAGTCTATAGAGGAAGATTCAGAAGAAGAATCATCCAGCTGGGAATGAACGTCACCATCCTTCGTGTCGCCAAAGGGCGTGTGAAGTGGGCGGATTTGGGGTCTGAAGAGTACCTCCGGCGCATTCGAATGTGGAAGGTAGAAGAGGTGACCATTAAGCCGATTCACCGTGGTGAAGTCTCTGAGCGCCGGATGCTCGAAAGTGATGAGGTTCGGAAGCGTCTCAAAGATAGCGATAGGGTTATTGTCCTCGACGAACGCGGTGTACAGGTGTCGTCAGAAACCTTTGCCGGGTGGCTTCAGGACTCTATGAACGAAGGTATTAAGCGAGTGGTTTTTATCATTGGTGGACCGTTTGGGCATGACCCCATACTCTGCAAAGAGGCTTGGAAGGTGCTCGGTTTCTCTCCACTTGTCCTCAATCATGAAATGGTTCGCGTTGTACTGTCCGAGCAGCTGTACCGAGCCAGTACGATAATCGCCGGCGGCTCCTACCATCACTAAAAAATGAGAATAGAGTTGCCTTCTTTGGCTATCACCGTCTAGAAAAGTTCGGATACAAGAGTATACCTCACTTTTATATCCTGCTGATATCCTTTGAACTCAATCTCTATTCTCATTTTTTAAACGGGGAGCTTGTTGAGTATTTTTTGGTACTGTGGTTGCTGATTTGATGTTTGTGGGTTGTTGGATTTAGACGTTTGTTTCCTACTGTACTGTTATATCTGGTTAATATTCTTTGAACTCAATCTCTATTTTTCATCTTTTAAACTGGCGAATTGTTTGTTTTAAAAAATCAAATGTGTTGCTATAATAACTTCAAACAATGGAGAAGATTATGTACGCACTTGTATTTGGAATTGTGTTTGCCTGTGAAACGAAGAGTGAGGACACCAGCACGGAAGATACAGAGATAACTGACACGTCAGACACCTCTGATACTTCTGATACTTCTACTGATACCGATACTGTAGAAGACACTGCAGATGACGTGGTTGGTGGACCGTGCGAATACGATGATTTTATTGGAAAGTGTACGGTTGAAGATGACCTCAGTGTTACGTTTACCGGAAATATACAAGGGGAAGATGTGTACTTGGTTGGCAATACAGCCAGTGGATACTCCTCGGGAGATTCAGTAGAATGTACGATTTCATACATTACTGAAGGGACCTGCACACCGTGTATATTGAGTATCGGAGAATGTGGTTCAGAGGCTTTTGCTTATATCCAAAATCTAGAATGAGCATGGCTCGTTGATACGAATCCAATTGGGGTAAATCCTGACAGTACCAAGTGGTTTAGGACGGATGTTCAATCCAGTCCTCCGACTGAGTTTTCGGTGTATTAGTCCAAGTTAATCAGAGTTGTTGGTTTGATTATTACAACAGGAACAGTCGCACCCTTAGGACCAACAGTTTTAAGACACTATGTGACAGATCAAATGAGTGCACACTCCTTTGCAAACGGTTAAGCAGTGGTCAAATATTGGGTGAGGGTACTATGGTAAGCGATAAGAAGTTCATCTTTGTGACGGGTGGAGTCCTGTCTTCTTTGGGTAAAGGTTTGTCTGCGGCGGCTCTTGGGACGTTGTTGGAAGCCAGAAACTTGCGCATCATCAACGTCAAAATGGATCCGTACATCAATGTTGATCCAGGTACGATGAGTCCCTATCAGCACGGTGAGGTGTTCGTGACCGATGACGGTGCTGAAACCGACCTCGATTTGGGGCATTATGAACGGTTTACCAGTGTTAGAGCTTCCAAGAGTTCTAATTTTACAACGGGTCGCATCTATCAAAATGTGCTCACGCGTGAACGTGAAGGACAATATCTCGGCGAAACTGTGCAGGTGATCCCACACATCACCAATGAGATTAAGCGCTTGATTTGGAAGTCTGTCGAAGATTATGACATCGGTATCATCGAGGTCGGTGGTACGGTTGGTGATATTGAATCGTTGCCGTTTCTAGAGGCCATTCGTCAGATGCGCATCGATGCGGGTGAAGAGAATGTATTGTATTTACATTTGACCTTGGTTCCCTTGTTGTCGACGTCTGGTGAATTGAAAACCAAGCCCACCCAGCACTCGGTACAAAAACTGCGTGAGATTGGTATTCAGCCCAACATGTTGATTTGCCGTGCCAAGATGGCACTCCCTGAGTCTATTTGCTCAAAGATTGCACTGTTCTGCAATGTTCGTCCAGAGCATGTGATTTCTGCGCCTGATGTTTCCAACATTTATGAACTCCCACTGGTATTCTCTGAACAAAAATTGGATACGCAACTTTTGGACATCTTGAATATATGGACCGGAAAGGCCAATCTGAAGCCGTGGCGTGGTATGCTCCAGCGATGGTCCAATGCCACTCAAGAGATCGTGGTGGCCATCGTAGGGAAGTATGTTCATCTGACGGATACCTACAAGTCTCTCAATGAGGCGTTGCATCACGGTGCGATACCACTCGATTGTACAGTGAAACTGCACTATGTGGATTCGGAAACGTTGACCTGTAAAACGGTGGCGAAAGAACTCTCTGGTGTGGACGCTGTGTTGGTACCCGGTGGTTTCGGAGAGCGGGGTGTGGAAGGTAAAATCCTTGCCATCAAGTATGCCCGTGAACACAAGGTGCCGTTCTTTGGTATCTGTCTGGGGATGCAACTGGCAGTCATCGAATACGCACAGTCTGTTCTCAAATGGAAGGATGCCAATTCTCGTGAATTTGACAGCACGTCGAAGCACTTGGTCATCGATTTAATGGATGAACAACGCAATGTAACCGAGAAAGGTGGAACCATGCGGTTGGGAGCCTATCCGTGTGTTCTCAGTGATGGTTCAGTGGCACAGCAAGTGTATGGAGAAATCAATATCTCTGAACGTCACCGTCACCGTTATGAGGTAAACTCCAACTGGGTCGATAAACTAATCGACGCTGGATTGGTGATCTCTGGTTCGTCTCCAGACGGAAAACTGGTGGAGATGGTTGAGTTGCCGGCGGACAAGCATCCATATTTTGTCGCCTGTCAGTTCCATCCGGAGTTCAAGAGTCGCCCACTGGATCCGCATCCACTATTTGAAGCATTTCTACGGTCGGCAAAGTCCAATAAATAGGGCAGCGCGCTTCATATCCGCTCATCGACCCCTTGTAATAATTGGTGAATCTGTATCTGAACGCGATATAGAACTTCTATTACGACGAGGGATGTATGATTTCATGGATTTTATCGATGCAGGCAATGGCGTCCACAGTTGCGATTGTGAATACGACCATCATTCCTGTATCTTCACCCGTTCAAGAACAGTCAACCATCTTGTTTGAGGATGGTTTGATTGTGGCCGTTGGGCAGGATGTGGAGGTTCCAGAAGGAACGACCATCG
>CALDQI010000414.1:0-4354 GCA_937911635.1 uncultured Pseudomonadota bacterium
TTTTGGTGACACCAAATGATGGGACAGATGATGGGACGATCGTAGAATCTGATCATGCAATGGTGCAAAACTCTTTGCCAACCAGTCCGACAGTTCAAGTTGTGAGTGCCTCGGGTGCGATAGAGGTGGGTGCCGGCGAAGAAGATTTGGTGTGTACAATCACTGGCGTATCCACAGATGCAGATGGAGATTCCGTGGATTACACCTACGATTGGTATGTGAATGGTGGGGCATCCCAGCAGACCTATGCCAACACACTGGATATGAGTGATACATTTTTGGCGAGTGGAGTTTCTTTGGGGACGTGGACCTGTGCGGTCACTCCAAACGATGGAACAGATGATGGTGTTCCTGGAGAAGGAGATATCGATGCGATCGCTCGTGAAACTTGTTTGGATTACTATGAATCCGGTTTTGTAACAGATGGGATATACACGCTAGAAGCTTCGAATGGAAACAGTTTCGATGCATACTGCGATATGTCAAACGGAGGATGGACACTGGTTGTCGCGGCACAGGGAAGCAACTCTTCATTTGCCAGTTCGGAAACCCTTTGGTGGACGGAAGGATCTACTTCTACAGTGAGTTCCCCAACCACAACAGGCAAGAGTCAAGCCTACGACTATTCTCCATTTAGTGAGTTGAAGCTCGCAGAAGATTTAACGTCCAGTTACGTCATTGCAGATTTGTCTTCTGATTCGGATTCTGCTGTATCTCTTCGTGCCGTTGTTGCGAATACACCACACAACAATGGAGACCCAGGGTGCAACACTGGCAGTTCCAATTGGGACAATGGCTTTCAGACATTTACAGCCACCACTCGTTCAGGATCCTTCTTCAGTCAAAATTACATTAAGATTTGGCATGGCGATGGACAAAGTGATTGCGCTGATAGGGCTGTCTTTTCAGCAGGAACTGGTGGTCACAATGATTGGAGTGGGAACGGAAATCAAGGTGTTGTTGGTGGAGAGTATAATATGGCGGGTACCGGTTCAAATTGGTATACTGTTTGGATTCGATAATGAATCAATTACGGCTATATCCAAATTGCCGGGACAGTGATGAAACTATTTGAGTATCCGAAATAATATTGTTGTATGAGGTAAAAGTATGAAACCATTATTGATACCCTTTGCATTTTATGCCTGTGGTGGAGAAAATGTCATTGAAGGAAAACAAAACACAGCACCAGTGGTTGTGATAACGAGCCACTCTCCAGATGCGGAGATATTAGAGGGATATGCAGAACCTTTTAGAGCGACAGTGTCGGATGATGACAACGAGTTTGAAGAACTGAGTGTGGCTTGGTATGTCGGTGAAACGATTGTCTGTGATTGGGAGACTGTCAACCCTGCTGGGGAATCGTATTGTGATATCGTATTCACTGAAGAAGATAGCAACGTTATTGCAGAGGTGAGAGATCCTCAAGGTGCTGGTGGGCGAGCCGAAATCGATGTGGTTATCGTTCCAACTCAGGCTCCTGAAGTGGAGATTTTGACACCCACTCAAAATGGAAATCAGTACTCCAATGAACTCATTTTATTCTCCGCTCAGATTTCAGACAATGAAGACCTACCTGCTGATTTGACGGCATTGTGGACGTCATCGGTAGATGGAGATTTACCTGTTGATGCCACACCCGATTCAGAAGGTATGATTTCAGACTATGGTTATCTTACAGAAGGACAGCACGTCATTGAATTACAGGTGACAGACTCCTCTGGAAAGATGACCAAAGAGCAAATCATTTTGCAGGTGGGATCGGAAAATACTGCGCCTACATGTGAATTGTTGCTTCCAGAGAGTGGTTCGTCGATTGTCGTAGGTGATGGTGTTCTCTTTCAAGGTCAAGCAACGGATGCGAATGTGTCAGCCGATCAACTGAGTGTTTCGTTTGAGTCTGATGTAGATGGTGTATTGGGTTCGGGTACGATTAATTCGATGGGCGAGGTGTTGTTTAATTACAGTGGACTCAGCAACAACGATCACATCATCTCGATGATTGTCATGGATGAAGTGGGTTCGATTTGTCAAGACACCATGTTTCTTCAGGTAGGGACTCCACCGAGTGTAACTATTGATCAGCCGTTCAATGGAGATGTGGTGACCCTTGGAGACTCACTGATTTTTCAAGCAACGATTCAGGATAGCGAAGATCAACCCAATGATTTGACTGCAGTGTGGATCTCTTCCTTAGATGGAGAACTCCACAATGATTCCGTAAGTTCACAAAACAACTCACAGTTTTTTACAGATGCTTTGTCTGCTGGCACACATACGATTTCTCTGCAGGTGACCGATACAACTGGTTTGATATCGGATGCGGACATCATTTTAATGGTAAATACTCCACCGGATGCCCCTACCATTTCAATCAGTCCAGATCCTGCGTACAGCGATACGGATTTGAGTGTGGCGATCTCTTCAGGATTGACCGATGCTGATGGGGATTCGGTCAATCATTATTATCAATGGTATGAAAATGGAAATGTCCACACATCTACGACAAGTACGGTTCCAGCAGCCGACTTAGATGTTGGAGACATTTGGATGGTTCGAGTGACACCCAACGATGGGTATGTAGATGGTGCCTTTTCAGAAGTATCGATGACCATTTCAAATTCGATTCCAACGGTATCCTCTCCCATCATCTCTTCCAGCGGCGGGGTCTATAATGATTCAGTGTTGACGTGTTCGGCAACGGCTTCTGATGTGGATGAGGTAGTCACTCCAACCTATAGTTGGGATGTGAATGGCGCTGTATACAACGGTGCGACAATTGATCTCAGTAGTTATACGTTGAGTGTTGGAGATTCGGTGACGTGCTCGGCCTCGGTGACTGATTCCAATGGTGGTATGGCCAGCGCTCAAGCATCTGACGTAATTGAAAATAGAAGTCCATCGGTGTCTTCTGTATCGATTAGCCCAATCAGTCCAACTTCGTCGCAATTACTCACTTGTTCAGAGAGTGCAGCTGATCCAGATGGAGAATCTTTGATGACTGGGTATGAATGGTTCTTGGGTGGTTCTTCAGTCGGGATTTCCAATACCATTGATTTGAGTACACTGAGCGTAAGTCCTTTTGATGTGGTCGAATGTGTCGTAACTGTCTCCGACACAACAGGAGATACAGACTCGATGACCAGTAGTGTGACCGTAGCCAATAGCGCTCCAAGTGTGGATGTCTTAACACTAAGTCCATCCGAACCGACGCTGAACGATACACTCTCTTGTTACGCTGAAGTCTCTGATATCGATGGGGATACACCAACATTGAGTTTCACATTTACCAATCAGACGACTGGAGTTTCCTATACACCGACGACGTCCAGTACCAATCTAGCAACACTGGATGTGACTTCTACAGGGTCTAACTATGACGATGTATTGACCTGCACTGTGACAGCTGAAGATGCACAAGGTTCTGTATCTAATTCCAGTACCTCAGTGACAATAGTGAATACGTCCCCTGTCTTTGATCAAGGCGCTGTGATTGACCCAATTGTAGTAGAGATTGGAACAGATGTAGAGTGTACGGCTCTTGCGAGCGATCCAGATGATGGTGTGGCTTCTCTCAGTTATATTTGGCAGGTAAACGGTTCTCAAGTATCGATTGGCTCCACTTGGACTGTCAACTCTGTCGATGCCAGTGTGGGTGATGCGCTTACTTGTATAGCCGTTGCGATTGATTTTGAAGGCAACTCTACGACGTCGACCTCAGTCGTATCTACAGTCTCTAATACAGCACCAGTGGTAGATTCGGCACTGCTGAATGCACTTTCGGCATACACAAACGATACATTGTCGGTTTCAGTTGTTTCATCGGATTTCAATGGAGACGCGATTACGTTGTCCTATGAGTGGCACGTGGTTGATGCCAGCAACGGTGGTCAAGATACCATCATTCAAACAGGAAGTGGATCGGCCTTCGCTTCGTTGGATGGATCTCAGATGATGGGCTTCGACAGGGATGACGAGGTCTATGTTAAAGTGACCCCAAATGATGGTGTAGACGATGGGTTGACAGTAGACTCGGATACTGCGATGATACTCAATACCCCTCCGACCAGTCCTACGGTTCAAGTAGTTGGAGCCTCCGGCGCGACAGAGGTTGGCGCGGGGGAAGAAGATTTGGTGTGCACAATCACAGGTATATCCACAGACGTAGATGGAGATTCGATAGACTATACCTATGATTGGTCTGTGAATGGCGGAGCATCTCAGCAAACTTTTGCCAATACGACTGATATGAGTGATACGTATCTTGCCAGTGGCGTTTCACTTGGAACGTGGACGTGCTCTGTGACTCCAAATGATGGTACCGATGATGGTGTTCCGGGAGAGGCAAGTATGA
>CALDQI010000415.1:0-3675 GCA_937911635.1 uncultured Pseudomonadota bacterium
GAGAAGGGTGTGGACGACAACGAGACAGGCGTCCCTGCGGCTATAGCAGCCAGTATAACTTCTACACAGTTTGATCTGGATGACGGGGATCGGTTTATGCTGGTCAACAAGATGTTACCAGACATGACCTTTGAAGGTTCTACAACCGGTGCCCCAGCAGCTACGATGACTCTAAACCCTTTGAAAGACTCGGGTTCTGGGCGGTATAACCCAGCTTCTGTGGGTGGAGACAGCAGTGCTACTGTTACTAGAACAGCCACAGTGCCTGTAGAAGAGTTTACCGGGCAGGTCTTTACACGGGTACGGGGTAGGCAGATGTCGATTAAGATTGAGTCTACAGCAGCCGGAGTAACGTGGAAGCTAGGCGCACCTAGGATGGATATGCGGCCTGACGGTAGGAGGGGCTAGTGGCATCGCGGGATAGTATAAATAAGGTAGAAGCTCCCGCCCTGCCGATACCACCTGAAACGAATATTCTGCGGACATACTTAGATGACCTGAATAATATTTTGCGTTTGTTTTTCAATAGGTTAGCTAATAATGTAAACTTGTTAACCGGTGCTTATGGGGGACAGTTTATAGAATCCCCGAACGGTAAGTTCTTTTCCACGGTGGATCAGAACGCTGCGTCAACAGGCACGGCCTATGCTTTGCAGTTTGAGAATACGTATTTAGGGGAAGCCATAAGTGTAACAGGCACCCCAAAGACAAGAATAACTCCAACGTATTCAGGGGTTTACAACTTTCAGTTTATCGGGCAGGTAGCTAGCGGTTCGGCTTCTGCTAAAAATATATACCTGTGGATTACGCGTAACGGCACTGATCTGGGGTACACAGCACGGGAATTTGTGTTACAGGGTTCTGGTGAGATAGACGAGGTAATCTGGAACTTCAACTTGGATTTGGCAGCGGGTGAGTACGTTGTATTTGGTGTGAGTGCCGACACCAGTTTGAATGGTGGTGTAGACGTCGATGTTGTCTATGTACATGGTTCATTTAGTTTAAAGAACGGTTAGGACAGTTTAGCTTTAAGGCATTCCATCGAATTGTTGGACGCGGTATCCTTCAACGATGCTGATTTTCCAGACTACAAAGGTCATTCCATGTCTTTACATAGCGATATGTTGACGGCTTCCGACAATGACAATGGGGGGAACTGGTATTCTTGTACTGAGGGAACTCAGGCAACGCTACCTTCAGGTGATGTTGGTACACCAGGAACTGCAAATGACTGTCCGTAATTACTGACAGTAATTGCACAATAAAAGGGATGGGCAACCATCTCTTTTTTATTTCAGGTCCTTTTTTATTTCAGGTTATCGTCGTTGTCTGTTCATCCAAATGAGACCTATCAACATTGGTGCACCGAGGGCTGCGGTGATGACTCCTACAGGCAACTCGCTTCCAGAGAATACAATCCGCGCGATACTGTCGCACAGTACTAGAAAAGTTCCTCCAATAAACGGAGACCAGACCAGAACCCTTTTACCGGAATGACCTAGACTCAATCGAATGATGTGTGGAACGACAAGTCCAACAAATGCGATTGGTCCGCATTGAGCAACACATGTCCCAACTCCGATAGAGGCAAATAAAAGTGTATTCCGCCGTATTGAATAGATATCGACACCCTGACTCCATGCGACCTCTTCACCAGAGGTTAACGCAATCAGTCCGCGCGATTGTGAGAGTATTCCAAGAGTAGAGAGGATACAAGGGCCCATCAATGTATAAGTAGACTGATAGCCGACATTTGACAGTGTGCCTAAGGACCACTGCACCGCTCGATATGTCTCGGACATGTCTGCAGAAAACTGAATCCCAGTACTGATCGCCCCAATGGCAAGAGTGCACCCAATACCCGCGAGTAAGATGTCGCTTGTGCGAATGGTAGAGGAGTCTGAGAGGAGTGCTAGTGGAACTGAAACGATCAAGGAGCCTATAAAGGCAGCCGATACAAGTGCCCATCCAATAAGACTCCAATCAGCTGGCAATAGAACGATGCAAACCAAGGCTCCGAGACTGGCCCCAGCAGTGGTTCCTGTTGTACTCGGTGTTGCAAGGGGATTTTGAAACAAGGCTTGGAATGCAGACCCCGCTGTGGCTAGAGTGGCTCCAACCAAAAGGCCATTCACGATTCTCGGGAATCGGATTTTCCAAAAGATAAACTCCGTCAAATCGGCCGGACTGGTAAGACCAATAAATGGTGCGGTCACCAGTATGACGACGCACAGTGCAACCAGTCCTGGCAATCTCATGAATCTTCCGTCATATAGAAGATTTGTTTTGTGTTCCCAACACGGACATATTGACCGTTCAATCCATACAAGTCCCCAAGATATTTAGGGAGCATCTCATTGTCCATGTCTGTTGTCCACTTGATAGTACCGTCGACCATTCCAACTACCTGTACAGTAGACCACAATTCCGTAGGTAGATGTTGCAACAAGACGTTGATATTGTGGGTGACCAGTACGATTGTGGTTCCATTTTGCCATGCTGTGACAAGACGTCGATACAGCTGATGACCGACACTCGGATCGAGGTGGTTTCCTGGTTCATCCAATAGCCAACATTCAGTGTTCTGTAATTGGAGTCCCAACAGTGCGATTCGTTGCGCTTCGCCACCAGATAATTGGGGCCATGTACGGGTGGACAACTGTTCAAGGTTGGAGTGTTTGAGGATATCTGCAATCTTTTGTTGGGTGGTAGACTTGGATTCATTGAATCGAAATCTGAAGTGGGAGAGCCATTCAATGATTGGAAGGCTTTCTGAAACGGCAATCCGTTGGGGGAGCAATCCGATAATAGAGGCACGATCCTTACTGCTAAGGTTGGCGATTGGGGTGTTCTTAATTCGTACTTCTCCAGAATCTACGGGATACCATCCGCAAAGACAGCGTAGAAGAGATGATTTACCACTTCCATTACAGCCGACAATGACTGTGAAGGAATGTGGGGAGATGGACAAGCTGCAGTCTTTGATGACCCCTTTCCAGGATATCTTGTCGACTTCAAGAAGATGTGTGTTTACTGTAGACATTTGGACAGTTGCTCTTTGAATAGGGGCACTGTTTGTACAATACTCGGTCCAGTACCAAATGCGTTGGCTACGGATAAGGTGCATATTTTATTGTTGACCACGGCTTGCAACGACGAGAGGGCTTTTAACTCTTCCATTTGAGTTTCCAAATCAGTCGCAGCAGTGCTGGAGTCACTGAGGATGGCAATAACTGGAGGATTCAGTGCAAGTAACTCTTCTACTCCCATTTGTGGGGTGCTCTTTTCCGCAGAGGCAGCATTTTGATAGCCGCTCGCTTCAAGAATGGAGCTATGGATAGACTCAGGTTTGATGTACCACAATTGTCCCTTAGAGATCACAGAGCCAGACAGCAACAGAAGGACAGACTCACCATTCACTTGCGGGTGAAATACCGTTGTGAGTTTATTCACAAGTTGTTCTGCTTTGGTAGTCGTATGTGTCATCACTCCCAGTTGTTGTATCGATTGCTTCATTTCTTCAATGGAGAGCCAGGGCAGGGCGTGTACGGAACCAAGTTGATTAAGGGCTTCATCGTGCTGAGAGATGGCTCTGTCGCCTACGATATGGGCAACATTTGCACCGCCAACGACTTCCATTAATGATAATAGAGTTAACTCAGCAGAAGGTAGATA
>CALDQI010000416.1:0-1539 GCA_937911635.1 uncultured Pseudomonadota bacterium
AAGCATCTGTTCCAAAGTAAGGGTGCTTCACAAAAGAATCGGCCGTACACTTCGATGAGTCAATTCCGCTGACGCTGATGCCGTAAATTGGTTTGGAGAATTGACTAATTATAGATGTTGAATTAAAAATGTACTTGTAAGTTCCTTCGCTTAAATCGATAGAATAGTCTAACCTTTCGTCATCGGTTAAGCCAAAATCTCTTACAATATCTTTATTTACGAATGTTATGCCAATTCTCGTACCTATGTCATATCCAAACAATTGTGGAGATGAGACTCTATCTTGATCTGTTTGGAAGTCTATTACGATATCGATAATTGGATGCAAGGATACATCAATATCCCATAGTTCAAGTAAGGAAGTTTCGATTAATCTGAGAGGGCCCTTTGGGGTATTCACGTATTGTCCTGTATTAGAATCCACAATCGACACTAGGATAGATGAGTCACCAGGAGAGAAACTATCAAGAGATAGAATGCCGTAACCATCAGGCTGCCTTTCATCATATGTCTGCGAGGGTTGAATATCGTTAATTACCATACGCCCACTTTGAGTATAACCTTCTCCAACCTTTATGTCATCGATGTACCATCCGTGACGGTAAGTGGGGGCGACAGTCCCTACGGAATCACTGTGCTCTAATACAAATCTTATTTCAGCGTAATTGCCAAGGTATTGAGCTAGTTGTACAGCAGCAGTAGCCCAACCATCCGGATTGGATGGTGTGACCGAGGTACCTGCAAGACCAAACAGACCATTTGAGATACCTTCGCATGAGTCTTCTATGAAGTTTGATTGCGACGCCCCGTTGTCTCTGATGTAATAGCCTTCCCCTGGAGAGATTCCTACTGATTCCGGGACGTTAAATTGAACCATGTTCCATGCATCGTTTGATGTGAAAGTACCAGTTGCAGAAGTCCTAATTTCGACGTAAGCACAATCTGGATATATGAAATCATTTGTGGACGGGTCAATATGCGTTTCTAATGCGTGCCACGAGGAAAATCTGAGGAACGTGTCATTTAGGCTTGGTGAGAGAAAAAAACTCGGTGTAGTAAGTTCATATCGAACTTTGTCGAATCCTAACAAGCCATTGTCCACATCATCTGTGTAGTCATTATCGAAAATAGAAGTGCCCCAGCACATGTCACCGCTGGCACATTCTGCGGGACCGTTTGGTAATTGTTTGAAATTATAGTTGCCATATTCCCAAGCAATTGGTAAGTTTGTGATAGGATCAATTGTCAGGCTTGAATTTGTAAATCCAGACCTCCCAAACTCAAAATCTGTAGTAAGCGACTCTGACGAAAGTGAAATATCTCCGCCGACATTAATTGAATCAGCGTTAAAGTTTGATCTGTTATCGAGTGTTGTAGCACCATTATTTTGTTGTGGATCCCATGTAAAACCGGGCTGCTCTATCCCTGTCCTTTGTGAATTTGAGTAGTTTTCAACTGTACCCAAAATGCTGAGGCTTGCGGACGTTATTGTTTCGTCACTGGGTACAGTAAAGCCACCATCAGTATTATTGTAATTAT
>CALDQI010000417.1:0-1740 GCA_937911635.1 uncultured Pseudomonadota bacterium
ATTATCTAAATCAAAGATAACTCCTTTAATTGGTATATCATTCGAAAGACTCATTTCGTAGCTGAGGCAACAACGCCCGAGGCTTTAATGCAGGAAGTGTGGGGGACTTGAAAAAGTGACCTCATTTGGATACCAAACTCATCTGACAAGAGGTTGAGTTGAAGCCCAAAGATTTTGTTACCTTAACAGGCGCCCGAGGGGTTGACCGTTTGTTCTCAGAAGGTGTTCCCAAACTAGATTGGTTGGACTTTGCCTTCGACGAGCAAGTCGTTCACGTCTTTCCCAATATGATTTCTCGTTCTGTCCCTGGGTATTGGGAAGTCAATCAGAAAACAGCTGTCTGGGCCAGTCATTATCACCAACCGAATACTCGAGTGTATGATCTGGGGGCCTCGCTGGGTGCAGCTTCGTGGGGTATTGCGCAACTTTGCAAAGGGCAGCCACTCATTGTTGCGGTTGAAAAATCCAGTGCGATGGTAAAGCAACTTCGAGAAAATCTTGATGCAAGCCGAGAGATTGTAGACCACAATATTCAGGTTGTTGAAGGAGATGTGTGTACACTGCCTTTGGAGCCCGCATCTGTGATTGTCTGTAATTATTGCGTACAGTTTATCTGTCCGACAGGGAGAGCCGCGCTGATTCAAAAGATTTACGAGGCCTTACTTCCGGGGGGGGTATTTTTGCTGGCTGAGAAGATAGCGATGGCAGATGCCGAAAGTGACAGTAAAGTGCGTGAGTTACACCACAAGTGGAAAATGCAACAAGGCTATACACTCAATGAAGTGGAGCGAAAGAGTCGCTCCATAGCCAATGTAATGCCTGTAGACACCATTGAGACACACATACAAAGATTAAAGGGTGCTGGTTTTGGTACGGTTGTTCAATGGGCCCAGCATTTCAATTTTGTGTCGATACTGGCTGTCAAAGAGTAGAGATACGATGTTTGAACACACAAAGCATCGGCATCAGAACTTTTTTAAACAAGCAGAACTGTATAGTTGGTCTCGATGGGCCGAGCGTCTACTGGAGCCTTTGTCGGTCGTTGATGGGGCACGGCGCAATACGGACAGAGATGACTGGGAGAAGATCCTTGCCGATACATGTGATTGGGTCCCAAGCGTTGTCGATGTCAGTCAAGATTGTATTCAAATTGGTACACAAATAGACATGTCGATTGAACCTGAAGTCTTTCGCAATCGATTGATGTCTCTTCACCCATGGC
Source organism: uncultured Pseudomonadota bacterium (assembly GCA_937911635.1). Lineage (GTDB taxonomy): Bacteria > Myxococcota_A > UBA796 > UBA796 > UBA796 > CAJWHX01. The sequence goes on from CALDQI010000417.1 coordinate 1,223, forward strand.
GTAAAGGTCCCTATTCTGTTTTTGGTACCCACATCGATACGGAATGGCATTCCGATTGGAAGTGGTCTCGGATTGAGTCTCATGTGGCTGATTTGCAGGGACGTAGAGTGCTTGATGTAGGGTGTGGTTCTGGATACCACGCTTGGAGAATGTGGGGGGCAGGTGCTGAAGCAGTTGTTGCCATCGACCCATCTCAGCTTTTCTGGGTTCAGTTTCAGTTGATGCAGCAATGGATTGCCAATTGGATGGGTCAACAGCCCGAGTATATGCCCAATACTCCTGTTCAGTATTTGCCTCTGCCTTTAGAATCGATACCGAAGCACATACAGGCCTTCGATACCGTTTTTTCGATGGGCGTACTGTACCATCGAAAATCTCCCTTTGAACATTTGGATCACCTCCGTTCCTTGCTACGGAAAGGTGGTGAAGTCGTCCTCGAGACACTCGTTGTAGAGGGAGACTCGACTACAGTTTTCGTTCCACCGGGGCGATACGCCGTAATGAACAATGTGTGGTGT
>CALDQI010000418.1:0-3316 GCA_937911635.1 uncultured Pseudomonadota bacterium
CATTTTCTTTGAATGGGCATCAAGTACTATTTGCGATGAAGCTTCTGCCGGCAGGGCGTTTTGAAATGGGTAGCCCTCAATCAGATTTTAGAGCAGATGGTTCCGAGAAACCACAAGTTGGCGTGTACATCGCAGAAGGATTTTGGATGTCAGAGACCACTGTGACCCAAGATCTGTATCAAGCTGTAATGGGTGTGAACCCGAGTCATGTAGTCTTGCCCAAGCATCCTGTTACGAAAGTGTCCTGGCTCGATGCCATTCACTTTTGCAATCGATTGTCCACTCTTCTTAATCTTCCACCAGCGTACAACATTTGTGGTCGTCGCATTGATTGGAATCGAAATGCGGGTGGGTTTCGATTGCCGACCGAAGCAGAATGGGAGTTTGCTGCCCTTGCCAAGCATCAATATACTTACGCGGGATCATATCAGTCGGACCCTGTAGCGTGGTGTCAGCACAACTCTGCCAACACCAGTCATCCAGTTGGGCAAAAAGACTCGAATGGCTTTGGTCTCTATGACATGTCTGGTAATGTCTATGAGTGGTGCTGGGATTGGTACAGCTCTTATCCCGAAACGACAGAACAGACACTGTTTCAGCATTCACCATCGGGGCCGTTGAAAGGGGATACACGCATTGCACGTGGTGGATCTTTTCAATCTTCCGAGGATCAGGTTCGGGTGAAGAGTCGTTGGAGTGAACAACCCAACGAAGCCACAGACTTCATTGGGTTTCGATTGGTTCAGTCTATCCGGTGAGCTAGCTTCATACACTGACCGCGGTCAGCGATGTCACTCACGGTATGCCTTATTCAGAATCCGAAGACGATGAGTCAGGGGTGTCACCACTGGCGGCTTGAGCGGTTGCATTTACCGAAGTAGAGATGATTGACTGGAAAAAGTTCAGCATTTCTGTATGCTGAGCGCCGTTCTTCTCAATAAACTCGGCCATCATATTGGCCCGGGTCTCATCTTCACCACTTTCAATTTTTGCAATCGCTTGTGACTCTCCATCTGTCAGAGCACGTCCCGCAAAGGCAGCGGAGAGCGCCATTACTTGCCCAACAGATTTGCCGTCCAATGCAGTCACCAATCGCATGCGTGCATCCATTGTTGCAATCTCATGATCCTGCTTCGACTTCAACAGGCTCTCTGCGGCTTCTATATCCTGTGCTTTGTCTTTGCGGTTTTCTTCGCGCTGTTTTAGGTCTCGGGCAAGACGACGGGCCTCTTGATCGGCAGCCAATGCATCTCTGGCTTGTAGCCCCGACATTTCAGAACCCAAGTTGATTTGATTGATTTCGGATTCGGTCTTTGCTGCTGCGATTGCAGCGGCATTGTCAAAGGTGTTCTGCGTTCCTTGCATGTCTAGATTGTGTTCCTGCGTAGTTTTCGCCTGTGTTTGCTGATGGGTCCGCTTGATATCAGAAACCGTTTGCTCATGGGCGATGGTGTCAAGTTCTTCTGCGCGGGCTAGTCCGAGATTTTCCATTTGGGTGGTTCGAACCATGCGATTGTAGGCTGTATCTCGTTTGAAAGTTGCAATTTTGGCATCATGGTTCAGGCCAGCGAGGAGCTGATCCAAAGCATGTTGACGTTCGTGACTTTTGAGGTTTTGCGCACCTGCATGCTCAGATTTTTGTTCGGCGAGCTCGTCTTTGCGTTGTTGTAGCACAAATGCGGCTTCAGCGGCTGATAGGGCTGCTTCTGCTTGGTGCTCTTGGTTTTCGAGTTTTGTGGCGTCTCTCTTTCGATCGAACTCCAGTTTGGCCGCCAGTCCAACAAGTGCTTGTTCTCTTTCGGCAGCCGTTCGCGATGCGATGAACTCTTCCACCTGCATTTCCATTGACAGCTCTTCACTTCCAATATCCAACCATTGCTTCGTAGCCTGCAATTCCAATCGAACCTGCTCCATATCGGCCTTCGTTTTAAAGAGCCAATCTTCCTTCTTTGATCGTAAGTCAAGAATTGTACAGCGCTCCACTTCATGACTGGTTAGGACCATCTCCAATCGTTCTAGAAGAGTGGTTTCTAAGGTGTTGAGAGCACTGGGTTGACAGACTTCAGCTAGAGACAACCCTCGCACGGCGTCTGCCATGGCTGAGGCTACTTGCTGCCCAAATTCAAAGTCACCAGTATAGAAGGGTTTCACGCCACTGATTCGTATATTGACATCCAGTTCAATGTGCTGACCATCGTTGGTAATCATCGCAACGGTTTCAGTTTTTGAAGACTGTGAAGGGCGTAGGGTTTGAGGCTTCCCGCATCCGACGCAAAACCGACTACCCAATCGAACTTTTTCAGGACAAGTAGGGCACGTAGCTTCAGATGGAACATCTACGAGTCCCAAATGAAACGATAAGGTTTGGGAAGATTTGGTGAGTGTTGTTCGTACGGAGAAGCGTAACCCCGTTATTTTTTCCAAGCCCGCTAGCTCGGATTGAATGCGTGAGCGTAGGTTTTTGCTGGTGGAACTTGACGCAACATCGTCTATAATGTTGCTGATTTCCGGCTTCAACTGGTGTTGTACATCTTCTAAGGAGATGGAGGTCTTATCTCCGACAAAGTGTTGTAGAAATTGTGTGAGCCTAGCAGGGTCGGTAAAGGTATGTGCTACATCCCCACTGATCATAACTTTTGATGTTTGTTCTACATTCCCTGAACCAGAAGTTTTTGTACTCACGGGAATGCCAAGCGATTGACGAGAAATGAAGTAAAAGTCGACAGAGCTTTTGGATAGATTAAGCTGTTCCATTAGTTCTTCAAACCATCCTTGTGTGGTTCGTCTACCTGGAGGGAGAACATCGACCACAGTTCCATTTTCTACAAGGGCGCATATGCTCCCCAATGGTACTTCAATACTCTTTGAAGAGGCTGATGCTAGCAACGAAAAGGCTGCCTTCATTTCATTGGGTTGAATTTTGCGGACGACTTCAGTATCTTCACGGAACCACTTTCCGTTACGGACAATACTTTTGGGATTTGTCATAGTTTATCTCCTGATTCTACAATTTTTGCCATCGTGTACAGACTTTGATGACAGCTCATTTCTGCCATTGAGTAATTAATAGTTGTGTATTGAGTTTGTGACATTGTATCACGATTTGGAGCGTTTTTTTAAGACAATTCCATTGCTGTTTGAAACTTTATTTGGTATACTTAGTTCTGTTGTGACTTGCCTTCTTACTTTTGTAAGAAAGATAGGAGGTTCTCCTATCATGTTCTTTTCCATTTTATCATCACGAGAGCAGACATTCTGCTTGTCAGGTATGGTCTACGCCCCATCATGCGGGGCCCCCTGCACCGGAGGGACCCGT
>CALDQI010000419.1:0-4214 GCA_937911635.1 uncultured Pseudomonadota bacterium
CCTCTTTACCCACGGCGTTTTCACAATGTGCCAACACCGAACCACTATCTAGAGAAACCACTGGTAAGGTGTAGTTCCAAGCACCTTGATACGCAGCCTGTCCTTTCGACATGACCTTGTCATCCTGAATGTATACAACCTGAACCATATCAGACTCTTTGCAGTCAAAGTCTGTAAAGTTCAGGGCACCCGACAACGTATGTTGTTTGATCACTTTGCCTTTGACCGGTTGGTTCAGGTAATTCTGATGGGAAGGGAAAAATGTTCCTACGACCATAAAGGCGAATGCTACCGCCACAATACCAAAAAATACTGTGTTCATATCCAAAGAAAACTTTTTCTTGCCCTCTTCAGTTTCATTCTTTGTATCTGATTTTACTTCACTCATACACTCTCCTTTCGCTTCACCATCAGCATGGCCAATATTTGTACCCACATCGAATTTTGTTCTTGAAACCATTGGTGAGCAATCGGGTCACACTGAATCAGTTCGATGGCCTTCCAACCGCTTTCATCCACTGGCGGCATAAATTGGAACGATACCCCTTCTGACTGACAGACAAAATAAGGTACTGAGACATTCGCTTCAACATCCATCTCTTTATTGTTGAACTGTTCTTGCATCCATTCTGCTTCCAACTGCGGCTCCAACAACACAACAGCCCCAGTAAAATCGCGCACCGGTGGATTGGCATGTAAAAAATGAATCAACTGATCAGAATCCGTCGCACTGGTTACAAATACAAACCGCTGTGACCGCTCTGTCAGCCGCTTTTCCAGTTGAGCGAGCACTTCTGATGAATCCGACCATTCAACAGACAACGTTTGTATCGAGATGGACTCGCGCCAATCATGAACCATCTCAGCTGTTCCAACGACAATCCAATCTGCCAATCGTTTATGCAAATAGTCTTGAAGCTTTTGAGAATCCGAAGTGATATCGGTCCACTCCAACAGCGTAAATGGCTTGGGGGACACCGGTTCATGTACAGATTCACCCATCAATGCTCTGACCACGTTGGCTTGAAATTGGATCCAAGGGATGTCTGGATCCCTTGGTAGACTCTTCCAAACTGCCCACAATCCCAGCAGTACGATTCCAATCTCGATAATCCAATGGTCAATGCCAATCATTTTACACCCTGTCAGTACAAAGGCATCGTAACGATCTCACGATATTTTTTCCTTTTTATTTTTTGATCAAAAAAAAATATTGACACGTCCACTCCAAATTTGCAACTATGAGGTGTACTTGTTAGAGGTACAGTGCACTTTACTGTGCATTTCATTAAACCCAAACTGTTATTAACTAACGGAGACGCAATCATGAACGCATTTAAATTGGTTCTGACTCTTGTACTTGGCGCATCTTTGGCTACTACTTTCGCTTGTGGCGAAAAAGACGAAGATACTGCTGCTTCTGAAGAAACTGAAGAAACTACTGAAGAAACTACTGAAGAAGGTGGTGAAGAAGGTGGAGAAGAAGGCGCAGAGTAATCTGTTCTTCTCAACAACTTCACAAGTACTTGTAAGTTATAAAATGCATCCTAACGGGTGCATTTTTTGTTTTAGTACCCTATAGAGGTCAATCAATTTATGCCACGCACACAGACATCAATTGCAATGATCATCCTCACCTTCTGTGTGTTGTCGGTCATGTTTTGGAAGTTTATTCCAGTCGGATGGGTTGGTGAAGTGACGTCCTTTTGGACAAATGTCCCACAAACATCACATTCCGAAGCCATGTCATGTATTGGAGACCTGTGTTTGTATTCAACCAGACCGTTGGTCCGATGGAATGAGACCCCTATTTGGCACAATGTCTACACCGCATCATTCCCAGATTGGATCCATTACTTGTGGTTTCAAGCCACCAGCAATACGACCGGCATTCGCATCTTGCAGCTTCTATTCAGTACAGCCTTGATCGTTCAGTTGTGCCTGTGGAGTAGACAGTTCCTCTCTGACAAAGCACAATGGATCTTCTGGCTGTGGCTGATGAATGATTGGTCCTTTCTATTCTACAAAAAAGCACTGGGAACCACAGAGATTGGATTGCAGTGGGCGTTGATGCTGAGTGTGTTGATGCTCCTACAGCCCAAAGTGTTCAACGGCAAATACCTTGCTGGAGTGATCTCGCTGGGGATTTGGTGCAAGGTAACCTTTGCACTCGCCGTCTTCCCTCTAATTGGGTTGCTGTATTGGATTCCGAAAGAAGACCGGACTCGCTACGCCACTCACATTCTGATCGGAACCGCGATTGGACTGTTGCCGCACATCCTCATGCTGTACTGGACCAGTCAGGTCGATATCCCCGTTCGTTCACATGATTTTTGGACTCTACAATGGGAACGTATCCTAAACGCACTATCCGGTAGCAATACATCCATACGAGAACAAAATCTGAACGTCTGGATGTGGCTATTTGATCCGTTACAATTTTTTACCAAAGCCTATGGTGTGGAATCGATCATCTGGCATGGCTGGGGCAAGATTGTGGTGTATCTGGGGGCGTTGTTCGCTGGATGGCAGATCCGATCGAATAGAATATGGCGTGGGCTTACTTGGATACTGATTTCCATCGTCATCCTACTAACGTGGATCGCCAAAGACCTCCACCACCTTGCCATGGCGACTCCCCTCTTGGGATTGTGGCTCGTGTACACCTTCGATCAGGTCTCTTGGAAAGCACCACCACTGCTTGTGATGGGCGGACTGTGGTTTGGAACCCAAATTTGGACGCTCACCGATGCACCGAAGATCATCAACGCTGTGGAAACTCCCACCTTCTCTGAAATGCACCAACAGGCACTCGAGGACCTCATCACGCAAAACTATTACATCCAGCGCCTCATTACGATGGATTATGAAGTTTACGGCGTGTTGGAAGCCCGCATGCCCTGGCTCCCAGTAACACACATGTGGCCCCAAATCAGCACCGAACGTTGGGATGCATTGCCAAATATTCTTCTAGAGAACAAAGGTGCGCACCTTGTCGTTCTTCGTTCGAGCATGCCAATGATCTACAACCTGCAACCATCTGAGCAACGACTACAGAGCGTTGGACAAGAAGTGGGCGTATCGGTTCAACGTGTCGGACATGTAGACGGAATGTGGTTGTATCGATTGGACGATCCTCTTTCCACAGAGGATAGCGAACACTAAATCACAGCAACAGCAAATAGGCTGCCGCCGCTGACGCCGTCGCATATCCACCTTCGACCACACCGATTTGATCGCTGTAACTGGTGTGACGACCGCTGTAGATCTTTCCGTCTTCAATCACACCCACCTGATCACTGTAACTGGTGTGGCGACCTCGATAGACTTTGCCATTCTCTATCACACCGACTTGATCACTGTAACTGGCGTGACGGCCGCGATAGACTTTCCCACCTTCGATTACTCCCACCTGATCGCTGTAGCTGGCATGGCGACCGCTGTAGATCTTTCCGTCTTCAAAAACAGCGACCTGATCACTGTAACTGGTATGGCGACCACTGTAGATTTTACCCATTGTGTACTCCTTTGAACGGTTGTCTGTTGGATACCCTTAATCTGTTTACACTCGACACACTATGATTTTACCACGTTCCGATTACCACGTTCCAGTACTGGCCATCGACACCCAAGGCTCTTTGAGCGGCAAGGCTTCCCCAGCCTGCAACAGTTCAATCGAAATCTGATCGGGTGAACGCACAAACGCCATCCGACCATCTCGTGGCGGACGAAGGATCTGCACCCCGTGTGCCTCCAATCGCTCACACATGTCGTAGATGTCTTCCACCGCAATCGCGATGTGTCCAAAGTTTCGACCGTCAGAGTACGGCTCCGCTTCATCCCAGTTGTGGGTCAGTTCAATCATATGAGAATCCGACTCGTCTCCAGAGTCCAAAAACACCAGCGTAAATCGCCCTCTCTCCGAATCACGTCTACGAACCTCTCGAAAGCCCAAAACGTCAAAGAATGCCAACGCCCGATCCAAATCCAGGACGCGAATCATCGTGTGCAACATGCGCATAGTCACCTCAATCATTTACGAATGCGTGAATGTATAGGGAAATGAAGACTAAATCAATCGCTCTGACATGTAGTCTGTCACTTACACTGACGAAAAGTGACGAATCTAAACTCGTCGCACTGAGCCATGCAGCGGTTTGTCTTGCAATATTCCGTCAATAAACTGACGAACTGTTCGAACCCTACACATACAA
>CALDQI010000420.1:0-9822 GCA_937911635.1 uncultured Pseudomonadota bacterium
CAGCAAATGCAGCTCGGCTTCTAGGGTATCTTGAAGCAATGCAAGTTCGATTTCACCACCATCGATTACATACTGTGCGGGAACGAGGACCACCTCTCCAACCGTCATATTCTCTGTGCGCAAATTTGGTTCTGCATCGGTTTGAATATATTCAAAGTATCCTTGTATTCGATTGAGCTGTAGCGTTCCTTCACCAACCAACACCTCCGGTATACTTGGTAAGCCTTCGACCCGTATACCACCATTCGAATCGACTTCTACATTGATGGTTGAAGTCATAGAGGGAATGACCACACCAACCGCCTTACCACCGTCTAGAAACAATTGATTTTTTGCAGTCAATGCTGTACCATCCCACAGCAGATCACTTTCAATCTGAGTCTCTTTCATGAGAATCCCCTGATGATCGGTCGCGTTCAAGACAGTGGATCTTCCAGAAACAGACGCCACAGGTGTAGCAGAGCTCCAATCCGCCTGAACAGTATGCGAACCAGACAGACGGGCTTCAAACCCTTCCACCCACGATTGGATACTTGTCACATTGGACTCAAGAGACACCGTCGCAGCTGATTGCAGTAAATCTACCGAACCCGACACTGAGACCTGAGCATCGGGGTGACGAACTTGGAGAGTAGAGATCGCAAGCACCCCAGCCTCAATGTCCATTTGGGTTTGTAAGGATGTGAAGGGCTGATTCCAGATTAGAGGTTCTGTAAACGATCCAGCAATCGTTCCACTGAGGTCATTCTGCCAATCCAATCCGGTTCCTGCGAACCGAACGACTCCATCCAAATGTATGGGCTCGACAGCTGTGACCCAATGATCTATATTCACATCCGTAAACTGTAACTCTCCATCCCATCTTTCCTGATTCATTGACACTTCTGTATCCAGGTTCGCTCCCACATTGGTGCTCACGTGAACATTTAGGGTCTCTTGATTACCGATCAAATGTAGGTTTGAAACCACAGGCTCTTTGAGTGCGGCACTCAGGTCAAGTAGAGTTGTCAGCGCAGGAAGGAGTGTCGCATCAACAGACAGATCAATCGACGGGTCTTGTACAGCATTGGTCACCGTCCCTAGGATCTCTACAGTACCGACTTCATGTTCCAATCCAATATCAACGGTCAACAACTCACCATCACCATCTATGTGACTGCGAGTATGGACCGTGCCAATATCTTCAACCGTGACATCTATGTCATGAAGCTGCCAGGTCAATACATTGTCCTGAGACCATCCTATCCCCATATCGAGAGACCAATCCATGGATTGATCAAATAGAGACAGTTTTCCATTTCGAACTTCAACTGTTGGAATAAGGATATTGAGTCCCAAATCTGGCCATTCAAGTTTAGAAGATTCTGTGGAGTCTGAAGTTGGAAACAATCGATTCCAATTTAATTCTCCCGATTCAGTACTGGATACTTCAACGACAGGTTGATCTAGAACACAGAATACCCTCATGGGCTGACCGGTCTCAATGCCCCAATTCAGATGGAGTGACCGAAAGGACAATGCCGGTGATTCTCCAATTGCGGAGACGCTGACATTGTTCAATTCAATCCCGTTCCATCCCAGCGTATGCAGCTGCCCGATCTGTACGTCGATCGTCGGAACAGTATATCGAATCGATTCCTCTGCAACAGACCCCAGAAAACGATTTCCGATTGAACTCTGTATAAAGGCTCCCGCGCCAACAAGAACAATCATGCTCAATACCAAGGGATAAACAATACCTCGAAGACTCAATAACTTTCGGAAAAAGCGAAGTGAATTCGACATGTATCCTCCAGTTCAAACAATGGATCTTTTTTGAGACGACAAGCAACATCCAGACGCAACGGACCAATTGGGCTAATGTATCGGCCTCCAACCCCCACCGACGGTTGTAAATCAGCAAATGAGATTTCTCCCAATGAAGACCACACACGCCCAACATCCGCGAATACAGCAAACCCCATGTCCGAAGGAAAATACTGCCTATACTCAAGTGAACCAAACCCGATGGCAGTTCCGCCAATTGGAACGACATCTGTCGAATCTACGCAAGTATTGTCTGAGCAGACATATGGGCCTAGTCTACCGGCTTGCCAGCCACGCACATCACTTCCTCCACCCAAGAAAAAATACTCTGCATTGGGTGCATAATCAACCTGATCAAAATTTCCATATGGCATGAGGGCTCCCATACTCCAACGATATGACAACACTCCATCTACGAAAAATGGTTCCAGACCTCGATGATATCTCCATTGACGAATCGTGCGTTTGGCACCTGGCAATCGTATGCTTCCCAGTTGAATCAATGATATGAATCGTCGTTGGTCAATTTGAGCCTTGGCATAGTTGTAGTCCCCACCAAACACACGATTGGCTTGATATGTATTGATGGCAGTATAGCGACCTCTTTGTGGAAAAATAGGATCATTTCGACCATCCAACACTATCTGCTGACCCAGATACCCCAATCGGACAACCTCTTCCAAACGACTATCCTCGACTTGGACATCTAGATAGGTGAATCCAGTAAAGTAATAGGAGAACTGTGCGTCAATAGAACGATACATCTTTGAGTCAATCGGCTCTTTCCAAGAAAAGTACGGCGCCACTTTTGGAGAGGAGAATCGATAAGCCGGCTGAATTCCAAGCTCATAATCCAATTCCAAACCAACTGCCCATACCGGTTTAATAAATCGAGGATAAAACAACTTTGCCACATGATGCAGCGTCGGTCCTCCAAACAGTTTGGTTCTATCCAAACTTAAATTCGCCGCGTAGCCAACCTTGTTGTCTACATCCAACGAGAGCAATCGATTGCCCAAATTAATGTGGGAAAAGTCAAATGAGCCATATAAAGAGACCAAACCAGTATCTACGTTGCCTCCAAACCCAACTGCAGCCTCACGCTTTTTTCGCTCTGATAACGTTACTTGAACAGGAACTGTAGACTCACCTGTCAGTACAGGATTGACCGTCACAACTGAAAACTGATTTAGAGCGAACAATCGACGTTGAAATTGTGCCAACTTGGATATTTTGTAGCTTTCACCTTGCTTGAAAGGCACCTGATCATCCAGCACAGCTTGATCTATTGTAGTCGTTGACAGCCATTCAACCTCGCCAAAACGAGTGCTCGGCCCTTCCCTTAAATGAACCTTTAAATCTGCCACAGAGTCTTCTGAGACCGTGGTAATGGCCTCATAGGGTAACGCCACTTGTTCTAGGCACCAATCCGTTGTACACTCTTCGAGTTGAAGTAAAATCGATTCACACCATGGCTCTTTCTCATATAGACAATGTGCCTGTATTTGTTGCTGCAAACAAGTTCCAGTCTCAGTCAATAATTGGTGACAATTACCAGGCCAGATATCCACATCTACATCAACTGTGGCATATGCGTAACTGCGATTTTGTACCAAGGACAGTAATGACTCTCTCGAGGAATCAATCACCTCCCAATTGAGTGGATCACCTATGGCAACACTCAATTTGCCATCCAGTTCTCGTTGCATCAAGTTTTGTGTCTCTGTATTCCAAAATATAGATCTAATCGTGACCTGTTCGCCTTCCTCCACAATTCCAGTAACCACCAGACGTTGATGCCGTCTCCAAAATCGATCTGGTTTTGCATACACCGACCAACCCACGACCTTGGCATTGATATACCCATGCTGCGCATACCAATTTTCAATCCGCCAAGCATCTAACTGAAGTATCATCGGATCATATCGTGGAACATCCTCTCCTTGTCGCAAAGCCTCTAACCATGCGACGTCTTTTTGGGCCATCGCCGAACGGAGATTCTGATTGTTGGTCAATGAAAAGGGATGACCATTGCCCTCGAAGGTTATTCGAGAGATGGTTGAGTAAGACTTCGGTGCACAAGCACCCGCGAGTAGCCATAGTATCATACATCCACTGTATCCAATTGAACCACATTTTTGTCGTGGAACCGAAAAAAACAAAAAGACAGACCGAAGTCTGTCTTTGCATGACCAAACGTTGATTGATTACAACATTTGAGAGTAGTATTCCACCACTTGCTGAAGATCAACATCGAATGGAAGATCATTTGGCGTTGGAGCCTGAATCAACTTACCAGAAGCTGTTGCCAAGTCTCTTTCCAAATACTCAGGTGGGTTGCGGTGCGTAGCCTCTTCCAAACGAGCGCGACCAAAGTCTGTGCTCAATGTCTTCTCACGGACCTGAATCGTCATGCCAATCTTTACTTGGTAGCTTGGACGATCGACTTTATGACCGTTCAAAGTGATGTGACCATGAACAACCATCTGACGAGCAGCTGGAATGGTTGGTGCAAATCCCAATCGCCAAATGACATTGTCCAAACGTGATTCAAGTAATGAGATCAAGTTTCTACCAGTGGGTCCCTTTCGACGTGCGGCTTCAGACATGTACTTACGGAACTGCTTTTCAACAACGCCAAAATGGAAACGTAGTTTTTGCTTTTCTTGCAGACGAATTTTGTAGTCAGAAGGTTTACCTCGACGTCCAGCTCCGTGTACGCCCGGAGGATGTTGACGATGGTCTTTTCTAATTTTTGTGGTCAAGCCTGGGAGATCTACTCCAAGTGCACGACAAACTTTTAATCTGGGTCCTCGATAACGAGCCATAAGTTCAATCCTGTTCTGATTATGTGTCTTTCAAAATTATATGTGAATACAATTATTCGGCATTCACTGAAAAAATGCAACGTTACTCAACTATCTCATTGAAGGTAAAATGTCAAATGGATGATCTCAATTCGATGAAGTCAAAACGACTCACTAGAAATTATGTTATAGTATATCTATGATTCAAAGAACTAAACAGAGTGGTTTCACCATGATCGAATTGGCAATCGTAGTTGCCATTATCGGTATTCTTAGTGCACTGGCTGGATGGCAAGCTCAAGCGATGGTTCCCAAGTTTCGTTCAAAAGCGGCTGCTCAAGAATTTGCCAAGTATGTAGATCTATGTAGAACCCTCGCTATTCGAAGCAATCGAGAATGTAAGGTCACTTTGCTCGGTTGGGATTCAAGCCCGTCTTCCGTTGCAACCACCAATTATGGAAGCTACTCCATTTCCGTTGGAAATGCATCCATGAACAGTATCTCATGGGATATTTTACCAGAGGACACACACTCCGACAGTAGTGATGATGACCAAAGTATGGGAGTAATTGACATCGGACAGAGTGGCCAACAAAAGCAAAATAAAGTCTCCATCCGATACACCAATGGGGATATTGGTGGGCCAAGAACTGGTTTGGACAACTCAATCGTTTTTGCTCCTCGAGGGTATCTTGAAAATCCAGCTACAGACTTTAGTTCCACAGGATATATTGAGGTCGAGTTTGTTAACAAGTTGGCACTGAGTGAAGGCATCAATGATGTATTCGTAGTTATGATATCTAGAATGGGTATGACACGATTAGACAACCACATCGGGCGTAGATACGAGCAGTACGTATCTGGGACTCCATTGGATTCTTCTGAGTAATCCATCATAATAGGCCTTAGAGACCAGATCTGTCTTTAACCCCAAGTTATCCAAGTTATATGGCTGTCGCTGTTTATAGAGCGTCTAGCAATGCTCTGACCCTCTCTGAATCAAGAGGTTTTAAGAGGTCACCATCTTGGTGAAAATAGGTACCAACAATTGCACCATCTGCACACGTCATGACCTCACACACATTGTCCAGATTGAGTCCAGAACCAATCCAAATCGACGCCTCTGGGAGAGACAAACGCAGTCGTCTTAGCTCTTCAATATCCACCGTTGCACCTGTCGCCGTTCCTGTAACAATGATGTGGTCCACTCTTCCCCTATACAGAGTATCCTTCGCAGCATCAAGCAACGACCGTGTTCCTGCCGGTGTAGCATGCTTAACCATCACATCAGCAGCAATAGCCACATCAGCTGTAAGTCTCTTGTGATACAGCAACGTTTGATAAGCGTCGCCTTGAATTAGCCCTTGGTCTGTCCAGGCTGCTCCAGTATGAACATTTATTCGAATCATCTTGGCACCCACTGCCACTGCTATTGCCAAAGCAGAACGGGCATCATTGCGAAGAACATTAATGCCAAGTTCCATACCCAACTCGCGTACTTTAAGAGCAATTACCGTCATCATCGAGACAATATGAGGTTCTACACTCCCTCTAACAAATGGTGCATCACCAAAGTTTTCGAGGATTGCCATTTGAACACCACCACTAATCAACGCCTGAGCATCTAGAAGAGCACGCTCCAAAACTTCTTTAAATGTGTGTGTTGAACAGGGTGTTCCTGGTAGAGGCAACAAATGAATCACACCAATGATATGATTTTTTTGTGTCATAACGTCTCCCAAATTTCATTGATATTGGTATCGCTTAACACAATCTGTAGATATGTGACGAATGCTTTACTTACTCGCCAATTGTCCATCATTGTATAGCAGTGATGTCTCAATGCTAGCAACAAATCGATGACACTCTGGTACGGGAAGGAGTACAGACCTCGACCTAAAGTGACGACGTCTTTGGCGTTTTCGTCTTAGTTGACGCTTTGATGCAGCAGCCCACGAAGATACAAATCCACTTGCCGTTTCGAGTTTGTGCAGAGAGAATATTACCGTTTCCGGTACCGGAACAATGGCATTCTCAAGTCCTTCTCGTGTCCAGGATGCTTGAATCGAGGCACCTTTAATCGATGACAACTCCTTCGCTAACTCAGCGACATACTCCGGAGGTAGAGACATCGACTCGATGTAGGATATCCACTCATTGGACAGTACACCTTCAACGCCATGTATCTTTAACCACCAATTTTCCACACCAAAGGCAGCCTGATCGAGTGGTCTTTCAACACCTTTAACCGCACCAATTATTTCCCATTGTTCAATATCAATGGTCGGCTGATGCGGTGTATCTAGGATGATAAACTCTCCATATCTACGTGCGAATAAAATACCCGGATAGAGGAGCTCCATGGTTGAATGTGTCGCTTTCACCAATAGTAAATCACCCTCAATCTCTGAACCTATACGCAACAAATCACCCGGATAGAACAAACAGTTATCAACAGTTCCAATCGATTCCACTGCCGCCATGTGTAAACCGATTCTAGAAAGGGTCGGACTCTTTAATTCTAGAATGGAAGAGCTTAAACTCGTACGTCTAAGTTGTAGGGACACAATACACCTCAAATACTAAACAAATTTCAAACATATGTTCAGTATATATTGTACCCTTACCGACAAAGACACGCCGGACAAAAAAAGTCCGAAGCCATTTTTTGTCCGTTTAAAAGGGTAATGAGTACACTGTACGCAGTAAAACACTTTGCTCAGTCGGCTGAAATGCTACACCAAAAGTCCAAATCTGTTCCGATTCTCGAAGAACATAAGCACCCCACACTTGTTCTGTCTCTAATGATGCATCCTGGTCTAACCAATGTGTAACCTCCGTTGCAACAGCTACATCTTGCAGTAACTCTCCCAAACCAAGTTGCATTTGTTCTTGTACACCTTCACCCTCATCATTTAGACAGTTGGATTCTAGTGTGTTGGGTTGACTAAACTGAAACCACATTGACACCTGCTCTATCGGACCTTCTAAGGTCTCTACTTTACCATACTCAATTTTCCGCTGACACAACCACGTCATCTCAGCACTGTATAAGTCTTCCCACAACAAAGCACTCCACCTATCGGCATCCTCAGTAATATTAACCGACAGTTTCTTCCATGCTGGGACAACTTCAGGAGCGGCATCACCGGCATCTTCCTCAACAGCATTCTCACTCGTATCTGAATAGAAGCCACTATCCATTTCAGATGCATTAAATGCATCATCTGTCGATTTCATATCCTGAGCCGAACAAGCCAACCATAGCCACATCATTGAACCTCCAAGTCATTCTTATTCTATCCTATGCATATTCTATGCCAAAAATGAAAACGAAAAAAGGGACCCAGATGGACCCCTTTTCAAATGCGTTTGCTACTCTCACCAAACGTCTACCGATCGTACGAACTTATTGAAAGCTCAAACCGAAGTAGTAATCACCATAGTAGAAACCTTCTGCGTATGGGACATCAGCGATTGCCATCTCTGTACCTTGAGGCAAATCAACCGAGCCAGTTACGTCAGTTGTGCGGAAATAAAACTGAGGACGATAATTGTTGAAAAATGGAGTATGCCTTCCACCTTCATCTTTTGAAAGAACATAAACTTCACATTCAAATTTTGTGTGAGGAGTAATTGAACCTGGCTGAGATAAAACTTGACCACGTTCAACTTCATCACGCTTAGTTCCTCTTAATAAAACCCCTACGTTATCGCCAGCCTGACCTTGGTCAAGAAGCTTTCTGAACATTTCAACTCCTGTACAAGTTGTTTTACTTGTATCTTTAATTCCTACTATCTCGATTTCCTCACCTACCTTGACAATGCCACGTTCTACCCTTCCAGTAACAACAGTACCGCGACCTGATATCGAGAAAACATCCTCTATAGGCATCAAAAACGCACCGTCTATCGCCCGCTCAGGCTCAGGAATATGGCTATCAAGCGCACTTGCCAATTGAGCTATTGCTTCCTCACCCAAGGGCCCTTTATCAGCCTCTAAGGCCAACTTTGCAGAACCTTTAATAATGGGAGTATCATCACCAGGAAAGTCATACTTTGAAAGAAGTTCTCGAACCTCCATTTCAACCAATTCCAAAAGCTCTTCATCGTCAACCATATCGCATTTATTTAAAAAAACTACAATATAAGGAACACCTACCTGACGAGCTAAAAGAATATGCTCTCTAGTTTGAGGCATAGGACCATCCGCAGCGTTTACTACAAGTATCGCACCATCCATCTGAGCCGCACCTGTGATCATGTTTTTTACATAATCAGCATGACCTGGACAATCAACGTGAGCATAGTGACGAGTCTCAGTCTCATACTCCACGTGCGCTGTGTTAATAGTTATGCCTCTAGCCTTTTCCTCAGGCGCTGCATCAATATCCTCGTAACCCTTCGCAGCACCCCCAAACTTCGATGACAAAACAGAGGTAATCGCTGCTGTCAAAGTTGTCTTGCCATGGTCAACGTGACCAATTGTTCCAACGTTCACATGCGGTTTCGTCCGCTCAAATTTGTCCTTTGCCATCTCACATATCCCTTCCCATTAAAAAAACACTATTTAAATTTTAACCAGCCCTGCTTGAAATAATAGCTTCTGCCACATGCTTAGGAGCCTCTGAATAATGCTTAAACTCCATGGAATATGTAGCCCGCCCTTGTGTTAAAGATCTTAAAATTGTGGAATAACCGAACATCTCAGCAAGAGGAACCTCTGCTTTAACGGTTTTTCCCCCACCTTGAATATCCTCCATACCCTGAACCATTCCCCTTCTTGAGGACAAGTCGCCCATAACTGTTCCAGCATACTCCTCAGGCGTTTCAACCTCAACTAACATCATTGGCTCTAAAAGAACTGCTTTACTTTTTCTCATCCCCTCTTTAAACGCCAGGGATCCCGCAAGCTCAAAAGCTATCTGAGATGAATCCACGTCATGATAAGAACCATCGTAAAGCGTTGCCTTAACGTCAACCACTGGAAACCCAGCTAAAACGCCAGAACTCATAGTTTCCTTAATACCTTTATCAACAGAAGGAATATATTCTTTTGGTACAACACCTCCTTTTATTGAATCGATGAACTCGTAACCACCACCCTCCTCCTGAGGTTCTAATTTTAACCAAACATGCCCATATTGACCCTTTCCACCTGATTGCTTGATATATTTGCCTTCAATGTTTACGGACTGTTTTATTGTTT
>CALDQI010000421.1:0-1925 GCA_937911635.1 uncultured Pseudomonadota bacterium
GACTGGAGTTCCGGCGACAGAGAATCGATGAAAGACTGGGAGTACATGACCGCAGCGGGCTGATAGATGTGTCGTGACAAGGTGTAGTGTGTCACCGGCTCCATCCATCCAGCGGCCAATGAGAAGAGCGGGGTATTGTCAAATCCAGTGACGATACCGGTGTTCAAAGAACTGAGAACCTCTGATACTGGTTTGGCAACGGCTTGCACTTCAAGTGACTTGTACATGTTTAAGTGTACGGGAGACTCTTGAGAACGCATTTTATAAGCCTTCAGTGCTTCTGGTGATGTCGGAGCACTGTCCCCTTTGGTTGCAAAGGAACGCCATCCATTTTCAGTCCAAGAGTAAAAGGCGATGCCTTTTTCTGACAACGCAGTCTTTGTTGGTTCATACAGAACATCATCCAACACTGCATCGGCTTGCGCTTCGTTGTTGAACAGGTAGGGGAGTTCAATCATTTGAAGCAATGGAATGTCGAGAGCCTCACCAACTGCACCGGTTGAGAATCCACCACCTTGGAGACGCTCGCCGCGTTGAACATCTTGAATCATTTCAATCTCAGAACCCAGAGCACCACCCAAAAAGAGTTTGACTTTAATCTGTCCTTCAGACTTAGACTCGATGCGTTTTTTGATGTTGTCGAGCTGGTCAGACCATGGCGTCCCTGCTGGTGCAACGGTACCAAAGTTCATGGTGTAAGCCGCTTGTGCTTGGATGCTATCCGACCACAATAAACTTCCCAGTCCCAAGACGAGACCGCTGAGTAGAAGGTTCTTTTTCATAGTGTACTCCTTTGTTGATTCAGGATTGAAATGATTCAGTGAGATGGATTATTCCGCTGTAGGAGTCTCAGAAGTTTCTTGAGCGGCCTCTGTTGCTTCGGCACCTTCTGCAGGTGCAGTTTCTGCACCGTCTTCAGCCGGAGGATCTTGAATCGATGGATCTTCCATTTGTGCTTCTTGCGCGGCGGGTTCTGGTTGAGGCAACTCAACCGCAAGAGGTGCTGGCTCTGGTGCTTCTAAGAATAGATCCGCACGTTTGGCCCACAGCGCTTCTGCTTTTCGTTTTTCAGATTCATTTTCAGGACGGAGTTCTGGATCTAAGGCATCCAAGTCAACCTGCATGACGTATTGAACCATCTCATCGAAGACTGCGATTTGGTCTTGGTTCTTGGTTGCCCAGTAGTCTGCGTAGAGGATGCGTGTTCCCAAGTAATCTGGTGAGATTTCCATAGACTTCTTGAACTCTGCTTGAGAGCGATCCAAGTCCTGTCCAGCAAAAGAAGGAAGACCCGAATAGTATGCTCCCCAGTATCGGTGGGCAGCCCCATGAAAGAATGTTGGTTCAAGTTCTTCAACCTTTCCAATGTAGACTTTCGCAGTCCCGATGTACTTTAATGTAACAGCGAGTCCACCAGCTTTCGCCCACTTACCTAGAGCAGAGGCGGTCCAATAGGTACATGGGATATCTTCTTTGGTCAGGTGTACGGCTGCAGCCTCTTTGGATTCACCTTCAGCAAGTTTGGCGGCATACTCAGGGTTCAATGCAAGACACTTGTCTCCAAATGTGAATGCTTTGTCCCATGCCGATCGTTTGGCTTCTATTTCTGACTCGTAGGCATCTCCGTAGAAATACCAACCGCGAACAAGACGTGCTGCGACATCTCTATCAGAAGGGTTTTGTGCAAAGAGTTGCTCATATACGCCGAGTGCTTCCAACAGTTTGTCTTTGTCTCCACGTTCGAGCCATAGCGCTTCCGCTTGTGTTTTTAGTTGATCTACTTGTGCATCTTCAGAAGCAGAAGTGATTTCATAAGAGCCGGGCTTTTTGCCGCAAGCCATCGCTGTAAGCAATGAGAGTGTAAGGATGTTTTTCATCGTATTCTCCAATCGATAGGTTGTAGTTTGCATATACCATATCACGAA
>CALDQI010000422.1:0-4277 GCA_937911635.1 uncultured Pseudomonadota bacterium
CTCGCAGACTGGTCAGTTCTGCAACAAGAGTGATCTCTGTTCCGGGAGGTACAAACTTTCGAAACTTCACATTGTTCATCATCGTTAAAATTGGAAAAGGCCAATCGCCGCGATTGTGAAGCACGGAGTATCCAATCATTTTACCGGCAAGTTGTGCCAGAGACTCCATGATCAACACACCTGGAACAACCGGGAATCCAGGGAAATGATCTTGGAAAAATTCTTCGGACGGATCATAAGTCTTTCGACCGATGACTCGTTCATTGATCACCAATTCATCAATTGTATCCACCAACAACCAACGCACATGTACCTCATCTACATCATTTACATCATTAGAACCGACTGTGATGTAGACCAATGTATCAGATTGAATACACCTAGGCGAAATACACCTGTCAAAACTGTGTTCAAATTTTATTCACAAACTGTTCAAACATACAAAAAGGTATTCAAATGGGTCTGTTGATCTATGATCGTTCAATGATCGTTCAATGATCGTTCTATGATTTTCTTTGATCTATGGTGGCTTTCAACTCCTGACATTGACGCGCCAGCAAGGACCGTTCTGTTTTCATAGAGACCAAACACTTTTCTATAGACTCCAACGCCCTTTTGGATTTACCTAGGGCCCATTGTCGTTTGGCATCTACAAACCAAACATCTGCAGCCACGGTTTTATACGACATCGCCTTCTCAATATATTGACCGCATTCATCCCAAGCCTCTGCTCGCATATAGAGAATCGCCAGTGAACGAGTATTCTTTTGGTTGTCTTTCAGTCGACTCTCCAACCATTGCACGACTTTTAGTAAATGCGGATTGCTGGGTTGATCAAATTGAGTCTCCTGCTGCAGCAAAATCTGAACGTCCGCCGATTGAGCTGCCGTCCATGTAGACGTTGGCGTTTGAATCGCTTGTACAGATTCTGAAGATCCGATTGGACGGAAAAACAATCGTCTAGTCGATCCTTCCAAGAATTCTGGAGTCTCTCTCCACACACCGCCTTCCGATATCAACACAGAATCTTCTGTCACCAATAAAAACTTCTCTCCCAACTCGGCAAGTGGATTGAATTCTAAGGCATCCAGTCCATCCGCGTACCATAGCCCAGTCGGTCTCTCTTTTGCAATGCGCATCTGAAGACGGGTTGCCGCAACGATCTCATCTAAGTTTCCTAAGTCTGGAAGATCATCCAACAACGGCACAATGTTTTGATAACCGGCTTCAGCACACAGTCGTACAATGTGTGCAATGCCCGGGATATCCAGAGAGTTCGATCGAAGCAACTTTAACAATCGATCTTCTATGGTATCGTCTAGCATCGCATCTTGAGACAAACAAAAGCAGCGTAAACCGGCAGCCGCGCAATTTTGCATTTCCACACGTGGGTCTACAAAACTAGACAACAAAATGCTGAGGGCACGACTTGTTCCTAGAGATGCATACGCCAAATTGACCGCCGGCGTTTTTTGAACTTTAATGCGGCGAAACATCGGCAACAGACGATGCCTCTCTTCGATGGACAACAGCTCTTTTTTCGGAGAGGTTCGGTACCTAGACAAAATATCCGAGATGGCGTCCGCAGCGTTGTTTCTCACTGCAACCGATGTGTCAGAAGCAGCATTTTGAATGAGAAATGGAATGTCATCTACCAGACCAAAATGCTCGTAATGTCGCATGGCTTTACTGCGAGCCGACACAGACTTACTCTGCAACAGTTGATCTATTTCTTCTTGCGTCAATGGAACATTCATGACTATCTCCGGTCGATTTCGGGGGGTTGAAGGGTGGCGATTTCAAGATGCAACAATCCTTGTTTGGGTATCACTAACCACATGCCTTTTCCATCTTCGATATCCGAACCGGCTTCAGCGCTCGGTTTCTTGGATGGATATCCTGACACCAATCTCGGTGTATCTTGATTGATAGACAACACTGCCAATGGAGTATTGAAAGGATCTATAGCAATCAAAGAGTAGTTCGCTCTATTTTGAGAAAGAGGATGTCGACGAAGAAACCAGTGAATGGATTCAGATTCCTCACACTGCATAACATCATGACCCAATAGAGTGGTTGCACTGACAGCACTGGTATTCCATCGGAGAATATCCGTGCTAATGGGTAATGCTTCTGTGTTGGCGAGTTCAATCAACGTATCGTCCTTGTACAAAGGGAAAGTGTCAACATGCTGGGTTGGCAAAGTGGGCGACTGGTCCTGGGGCAATGTTGTCTGTTGCAATTCTTGTTCCAAATACATAGACTCCAGAGCGGTTTCACCCCAAACCCAAAACTGATTGTCGGATGTATACCAATCAAAGATGGACTCTTCAAAGGATACTACACGGTTCTCTGAGGGTTGAACGAATCGAAGAATACGTCCTGAATTGTGAACCGTTCCAACTTCCACCCCTCTTTGAATTAGACGCTCTGCAGGATTGTTTTCGGACAGATCTGACGCATCGATAATTGTTTCTATCTCGCTTCCTTCCAACCATCCTGTCAACGTCTTTACTTTTTTGATCTTCTGATCATCCAGCAGCCATAGTTGCTCTCCGTCATACAAGACATCCGTTAAGGTTGGCTTGGGATACCATTCTACATTCATATTTCGAGCATGGGCTAGTTTCACACGTGGAGGAGTCAAATTCATCTTCGACTCCATATTCAAAATGGTTTCTGGAGAATAGCCGATCATACGGTATCGTTCCGTGCCGTTTGAATCCAGCAACACAAGTGTCGGAATCGCATCCACACCGACTTTCGACAGCAAGTCCATACTTTGTACACCTTGCAGATTGGTTGCCCCCATCTTTTTAAGCGACTTCAAGACACCGTCAGAATCAATATTATCGTCTACATTCACAGCAAGGACTGTGACATCGGATCTCAAAAGGGACCACTCATCCAACTCTGGCATCTCTTTTTTACAAGGCGCACACCACGTTGCCCAAAAGGCCAAAACCGTCCATGCATTATCTTCTATAGACCATGGATTTCCCTGTACGTCCACGCCTGAGATCTGTTCAAACGTTGGTTCTTTATCACTCCAGATCACCGTTGTATCTTCTCTCGGATCCAGCCCAACGATTCTCTCTAGGTCCGTAACCCCATGCCAGCGCTCCAATTCTAGAACTCGCCCCCGTGCCGATTCATAGTCTTCCAATTCCATGAGTGCCAGCACCAATTCCTTTTCAATAGCCAGATTGGTATGGGTATAGACAGCACCATTACCTGTCCAAACATCCCATCCGACATCCTGCGTCCATGCCTCGTGAACTTCGGTCACTCGGTCGAACTGCCCTTGATCATTGTACCCTTGCATTAAGGCCGATAGGACCTGAGTATTTACAGGCACCAACTCTCTGACAGCATCCAGCCACGCCATATAGTGCTGAGGATAATTCCGTCCTATCAATCGAAGTGCCGTCACCACATCATCTGAATGATAGCCTCCCTCTTTCCATACTGTCTTCGCACCTTCTAAATTATCTGTCGCCGCAAACTTCAGCAGCGGGTCTACAGTCGGTGATTCAATACCAGAACCAATGCCACGTTGCACAACCAATGTTCTTCTATCATTCGACCACTTCGGCTGAACATCCAAATGGACGTAGTCCTGAGATCGGTCCTGCAACACAGCAATCAGGTCCTCTCCCGATGCTCCATTGGCTGAAAAGACAATGTCTCCCACTTGCAAACCCGAAACGTCTGCCCCCATATTTTTGGCTACGTGAACCACCAGTACGCCTTCTGGTATTCGGTCAAACCGAAACCCCAGACGCTTATGTGAACCGGATTGCCCACTCGATACATCGTTTTGTGGTTGCAATGGTTTTATACAAGCCAGTGAATTACAACATAGCCAAAGAAGGACAATGAATCTGGAGAAGAATATCATGACTCTATCGTATCCGATATGGCTGTTAATTGGCTGTCAAAATCACATCGCTGATGAATATGCTGCCCGTAAATCAGATCAGCTAAATTGGAAAAATAGTTTTAGAAACTCTACAGGATGAACACAGTTTATAACTAGTCAAAATTAAATTTTGAGAAACACTTTCATCTTCTTTTTTACACTCTTCACAAATATTATTTAATTCTTTAGCAATTTCTTCACTATATTTTTGCTCTGATTTATCAGTCATTATCTGTAAGTCCTGCCCCAGCGGCACCTTGTTTTAAACTATCACTTTCTTCAACAAAAGTATTTTCAGCTAATTTATACAAACTATTCCACTCTGAATCTGTGAAATTATCTTGATTATTAACAA